>JBDNCR010000139.1:0-5414 GCA_046719555.1 Verrucomicrobiia bacterium
AAGCGGTTCCCCTCCAACCCTACGAAAACATGGGTGAATACATCGAAGGCAAATGGTTCGTCCACACCTTCCGCGCCACCTACGCCGACACCAACTCCACCGGCAACGTCTACTTCGGCATGTACGCCATGTGGGTCGGCAAAGCCCGCGAACTCTTCTTCCACCACGCCATGCCCGAATTCGATCTCCGGAAAACCTCTTTCTACATCCTTACCCGCTCCTTCGAACACAAGTTCATCCGCGAATCCCGCGAATTCGAAAAAATCAAAGTCAAAATTCGTGTCGCCGACTTCAACCGGAAGTTCGTCACCCTCGAACACGAAATCTTCGACTCCGCCAACCAAATCCTCGGACGCGGTAAACAATCCCTCCTTTTCGTCTCCTCCAAGGATTACAGCCTCCTCGACATCCCCCAAGAAGTTCACATCGGCTTCATGCCCTACACCTGAACCCCTCACCCATGAAACAAGAAACCCTCTGCCTCCACGGCGGTCAAACACCGGACCCCACCACCCTCTCCCGCTCCGTTCCCATCTACCGTACCTCCTCCTACGTCTTCAAATCGGCTGAACACGCCGCCAACCTCTTTGCCCTCCGCGAACTGGGGAACATCTACACCCGCCTGATGAACCCCACCAACGACGTCCTTGAAAAAAGAGTCGCCCTGCTCGAAGGCGCTCCCGAACTGGGCGGCCTGGCCCTCGCCTCCGGCACCAGTGCCGTCTTCTACTCCGTCATCAACCTCGCTTCAGCCGGCGACAACATCATCAGCGCCCGCAACCTCTACGGCGGCACCTACACCCAATTCCACGATATCCTTCCCCACCTCGGCATCACCGTCAAATTTGTCGACTCCAACGACCCCGACGCCTTCGCTCGCGCCATCGATTCACGCACCCGCGCCCTCTTCTGCGAAACCGTCTCCAACCCCGCGCTCGACATCACGGACCTCGAAGCCGTGGCCACCGTCGCCCACGCCCACGGCCTCCCTCTCCTGGTCGATAGCACCTTCTCGACCCCGGCCCTCACCCGACCCATTGAACACGGAGCCGATATCGTCATCCACTCCCTGACCAAATGGCTCGGCGGCCACGGAGCGGGCATCGGTGGCATCGTCATCGACTCCGGACGTTTCCCCTGGGGCGCCGGCAACCACCCCCTCTACGACCTACCCGACACCTCCTACCATGGCCTCCGCTGGGGTCACGACCTCCCTGAACCGCTCCGGCCCCTCGCCTTCATCCTCCGCATGCGCACCGTTCCCCTGCGCAACCTCGGCGCCTGCCTCGCCCCCGACAACTCCTGGTTTTTCCTCCAGGGAATCGAAACCCTTCCCCTCCGCGTCGCCCGCCATTGCGACAACGCTCTTTTGGTCGCGCAACACCTCTCCCACCACCCCAAAGTTGCCTGGGTCCGCTACCCCGGCCTTTCCGGCGACCCCATGTTCCCTCTTAACCAAAAATATCTCAAAGGCCGCGGCGGACCCATGGTCGTCTTCGGACTCCACGGCGGAAAAGCGGCGGGCCAAACCTTCATCGAATCCCTCCGACTCTTCTCCCACCTCGCCAATGTCGGCGACGCCAAATCCCTCGCCATCCATCCCGCCTCCACCACCCATTCTCAGCTCAACGAAGCCCAGCAACGCGAGGCCGGAATCCCGCCCGAAATGGTTCGCCTCTCCATCGGCATCGAACACATCGACGACATCCTCGCCGATCTCGACCAAGCTCTCGCCAACGTCCCCTCCCCAAACTGACCCCCCTCACTCGCGACCTCCCTCCAACGGGCCACCGCCCCACACTCCCCAACCTATTTCACCGCGTAACTTCGGGCCCGCATGATCACCAGCAATCCCAACACAAAAAGCACGCCCAAGCCCAACCACACCCAATAACGCTCCAGAAAATACGCGATCCGGTCCACATCATGGGCCACCCCCAACACCCGCATATTCACCTCGTCACTCCGGTCCGGCAGCCATTCATCCGCCCACTTCACAAACTTCTCCCCCTGCGTCGGCTCCCCAGGCACCTGCAACACCCAAATCCCGTTCGGACCCTGCCACGAATCCAGCCACGAAAACGTCTTCGAAAACTGCTCCGGATGCGACGTGGCAAACACGAACAACCCCACCGGCAACAGCAGGTAAATGGTCTTGAGAATCGTCGCCATCCCCTTTCTATTAGCACCGAGCTCGCCTCGTGGAAAGCCAGGACTCCCCTCCATGATCCGTCAAATCTGCTGGAACGAAAAGAACGATGATGGCACCAAAACTGAAATCCGCGTCGACTTCTTCGCCCGCTCCATCAAATGGCAGTTCAAACCAACCGGCGCGGACCGCTGGGACTATCAGCGATCCCCCACCCGGGCCCAATGGGAAGAGCTCCTCAACCAAGTCTCCCGCCGCTACCAGCGTGGCCGCGCCCGAATCGACGATCTTCACCTGGTTCAAACCAAACTCGCCCAGATCCCAACCGACCCTCCACCAGCCTGAGTCCAACCCCGCCCCCTCCCTCATCGTCGCCCTCCTCCTCAGCCCACTCCCACCTCGGACCATCTCGTGACCCTCTTCGGCCCCAGTCACCTCACCGTCATCGCCCTCACCTTCCTCCTCCCCTTGGGTCTGTCCTGGCTGGTCCGCAGCGTCGATCGTCCAGGCCTGACCGCCACCATCAACGGCTCCCTCGTCACCCTGCTCGTCGCTGCCAAGCTCGCCGCCTTATGGCTGGCCCACCAACGAGGCTACCTCGACCTCCAAAACGCTCTGCCCATGCATCTCTGCGACTGGGCCTTCTTCACCGCCGTCATCACCCTCATCTGGCGCGCACGTCTGGCCTATGAACTGACCTACTTCTGGGGCCTGGCCGGCACCATGCAAGCCCTCCTCACCCCCGACCTCGACTTCGATTGGCCCGACCTCCGTTTCATCACCTTCTTTGTCTCCCACGGCGGCATCATCGCCGTTGTCCTCTACACCACCGTTGGCCTCCGCCTCCGCCCCACCTGGCGTTCCTTTTGGCGCGCCGTGATCGCCTCCCAAGTCTACCTCGTCGTCACCGCCGCCGTAAATCTCCTGGTCGATGCCAACTATGGCTACCTCTGCCGCAAACCCGAAAACCCCTCCCTGATGGACTACTTCGGACCTTGGCCCTGGTACATCCTCACCCTCGAAGTCGTCGCCATCCTCTCCTATCTCCTCTACTATAGTCCCTTTGCTCTGGCCGACGCCCTTCGCCAACCACGCCGTTCCTGAGTGTCCTCCTCGCCCGCCATTCTCCTCGACACCCCCGACTTCCTCATCGTCGACAAACCGGCCCCCCTCCTCATTCACCCAACTCGCCCCGGACCAGAACCGACCCTCTGGCACTGGCTCCGCGAGACCTTCCCCGATCAACCCCTGGCCCTGGTCAACCGCCTCGACCGCGAAACCTCCGGCCTGGTCCTCGTCTCCCGCCATCCCGCCGCTGCTTCCACCCTCGGAAAGATGATCATGCAGCGTCGTATCGGAAAAGAATACCTCGCCCTCTGCCTCGGTCACCCGACCGAAGTCGAGGCCCGGATTGACGCCCCCATCGATCGCCTCAGCAAATACTCACCCCAACCCATTCACATTCGACGGGGCATCCATCCCAACGGTCAACCCGCAGTCACCCACTACCAACGCCTCGCCACCCGTCACCACCCCCAACTGGGCCCCATCAGTCTCCTCCACGTCACCCCGGAAACTGGTCGGCTCCACCAAATTCGCGTTCACCTGGCCTCCATCGGCCATCCGGTCGTGGGCGACAAACTCTACGGTCCGGACCCCATGCTTTACCTCGACCTCATTCAACACGGCTGGACCGACCGCCACCAGCGCCTCCTCCTCAGCCCACGCCACGCCCTCCACGCCACCGCGCTCCACTTCCTCTGGGACCAAACGCCCATCCACCTCTCCAGCCCCCTCCCGGCCGACCTGGCCCAACTCTGGAACCACGCTCACCCCTAATCAACTACCGCAGCAACCGGATCGCTCCCGCCACAATCTCCACCATCCGGTCCACCTCCTCCTCCGTATTGTAAAAATAAAAACTGGCCCGGCTCGTCGCACTCAATCCCAACCGATGCAACAACGGTTGCGTGCAATGATGGCCCCCGCGCATCGCCAACCCTTCACGATCCGCCACCGCCAACAAATCTGCCGAATGAACCCCCTCCACCACAAAACTTACCAGAGCCCCGCGCGGCTTCTCCGGTCCCAACAAACGCACCCCCGGCAATCCCGACAACCCGGCCCACGCCCGCGCCGTCAGTCTCGCATCATGTTCCGCAATCCGATCCCGACCTAAGCCGTCCACATAATCCGCCGCCGCCGCCAACCCCACCGCTTCCGCAATCGGCGGAGTTCCCGCTTCAAACTTATGCGGCCCGGACTTGAACGTACTCCCCTCAAACGTCACCCGGTCAATCATCTCCCCACCTCCATGAAACGGAGGCATTGCCGCCAACGTCTCTTCCCGCGCCCACACCACCCCAATTCCCGTCGGCCCACACATCTTATGGCCGGACAACACCACAAAATCGGCCCCCAACTCCCCCACATCCAGTGGCATATGCCCGCAACTTTGCGCCGCATCCACCAAGGTCACAATCTTCGCCGTTCGCGCCATCCGACACAACTCCGCCGCCGGATTGATCGTCCCCAACGAATTGGACACATGCGTGAAAGCCAACAACTTCACCGGCGGCCGCAACTTCCTCCGGGCCTCCTCCAAATCCAAAAGCCCCTCCTCCCCAACCGGAATATAATCGAGCGTCGCCCCCGTCCGCTCCGCCAAAAGCTGCCACGGCACCAAATTGCTATGATGCTCCATCTGCGTCAACAACACCACATCCCCCGGATGCACATTCGCGTCGCCCCACGCCCGGGCCACCAAATTAATCCCCTCCGTCGTCCCCCGCGTGAACACAATCTCCTCCGCACTACCGGCTCCCAAATACCGCGCCATCCGTTCCCGCGCCGCCTCATAAGCCTCCGTCGCCCGGTTGCTCAAGGTGTGGGCGCCCCGGTGCACATTCGCATTGCACGTCTCATAAAACCGCGTCATCGCCGCCAACACCTGCCGGGGCTTCTGCGAGGTCGCCGCGTTATCCAAATAAATCAACGGCTTGCCATGCACCCGCTCCGCCAGGATTGGAAAGTCCGCCCGACACTCAACCCAACCCTTCATCGCTGCCATCCTCCCTCCACCATGCCCCCGGCACGCCCTTTTGCAACCCGACCCTTACCCACCGACTTGAATAATCCGCACCTCGGCAAACGGCGGATGATTTCGGGCAAACCTCAACGCATCCGACCGATTCTCGAAAAAGATATCGATGACCGGATAATTCACCCCTCGCTTCCGTGAAGCCACCCGCTGCACCACATGCGT
>JBDNCR010000014.1:0-11858 GCA_046719555.1 Verrucomicrobiia bacterium
TCTCCAAGGCCACCGTTGGATCGGCATTGGGCCTCATCGATGGAGCCCCTGGTAAATCATCTGCACCCCGGCCACCGCCAGAACTCCATGACAGAGCCAACGGAGCGCGACCGGTTTGGCCGCCGGAAGCAGCCGGGCGCCCGTGAACGCCCCAACCAACACCCCCAACATCACCGGAAAGGCCACCACCGGATCGAGGTAACCGTGGTTCAAATAGATGCCCGCACTCGCCGCCGCCGTCACCCCGATCATGAAGTTGCTCGTCGCCGTGGACACCTTCAACGGAAGGCCCATGATCCGGTCGAGGGCGATGACCTTGAACGTGCCCGCTCCGACACCCAGCAACCCGGCCACCACGCCCGCCACGCCCATCATCGCCAGACCTCCGGGCAGGTGCGCCACCCGATAGGCCACCACCTGGCCGTTCTCCTCGAACGTTCCGTCCAACCCCAGGCGATCGACCCAGCGCGGCCGGTCCGGGCCTTTTGCTCCATCGCCATGGGCTCTGCCGCGACCCGAAGTCACCACAATGAACAGGACGATCGCTCCAAAAAGAATGGAAAGCCCCGCCGATGGAATCCAATGGGCCAGCGACGCTCCGGCCAGAGCGCCGGCCACCGTTCCGATTTCCAGGCCCATCCCCACCCGGATATTGGCCAAGCCGTCCCTGACAAAACTGGCGGCTGCCCCGCACGAAGTGGCGATCACTGAAACCAGGGAAGCCCCGATGGCATACTTCATATCAACCCCGAGCAACAAGACCAACGCAGGAATGACCACCACTCCGCCGCCCAAACCGGTCAGCGAACCGATCAGTCCGGCCAACACCGAAACGGCAAAGGCCACCATCGTAAACTCGCCTGCGCCCATCCCGCCCTCTCGTCTCAGACCGGCGTCTCCGCGTCAACCGGAAAGCCTGGCATTTGACACCTTTCTTGCCCCTGCTAATGCTGGAGCGATGGCTCAAGCGACGCTGCGTGGCGGGGGAATCCTGGGGTTTTGCGCCGAAGACGATCTCAAGCAGCTCTCCGCTTGGGGAACCTGGCGTCAATTGGAGCCCGGCACGGTCCTCCTCGAACAGAACGTTGAGCAACATGCGCTCTTCATCGTCCAGGAAGGCCAACTCGGCATCTACATCAAGGCCGCGAACAAGGAGATTCTCCTGGCCACCGCCGAACCCGCCGACTGCGTGGGAGAGATCAGCGTCTTTGAAGCCGGGGTGACCGCGGCCCGCGTGGTTGCCGCCCTGCCGACCTTGGTCTGGGAAATCGACGTCCACCAAATCAAGGCCCTGCAACAAGAACACCCGATCATCTTTGCCCGATTGATGCTGGGGATTGTTCAACTTCTCAGCCGCCGCCTGCGACAAGCGGACAAGGACATCGTTGTCAGCAAACTCCTGCCGGTCCACCTCGGCGTCCGCTCTCAAGACTTTCCTTTCCCGGAAGAACCGGGCCCGAAAGATGAGGAAACCGGGCTGTTTGGCCTGAGCAAAAAGTCGGCCTACAAACTGCCGACCCAAATCAAAATCAAGTAAGGCCCCCGATGTTGGATCCCGGCTTGAGCCGTCTGGACCGTGCCGGATTCTCCGGACCCCTCTGGCCAAGTTGGCTGCTGGTCCGGGCCCCGAGTCGGTTTGACCCTCACCGTCAGCGGAGTTACCCTCCGACGGTGCATGCCCGTCTCAAGCGGTCCGTTCAGATTGGCCCCGAAATCGTTGCGGCCGCCAAAGAACGGGGACTCTCCCTGTCGGACTACATCGCCGTCCTTCACCAAAATCAGCGATCCGTCCGGGTGGCTTACGCCGCCAGCATCTATCGCTCGTTCGCTCTGCTGGAACTGGCCCGCCTACCGCTCGACCCCGCCTACTACGAACTGGTCGAAAGTGTGATGGGTCCCGAAGAGGGCCAAGCCTTCCGCCTCCTGGCCGGGAGTGGCGTTCCTCTGGCCTTGCCCCGGGCGGCAGCGGCCTTGCTCGGGGCCGACACCCGGGCCCGGGCGGTCGAGGGCATCCTTCTGGCGGCCCATGCCGCGAACCTGCTTCACGAAGGCTTCATTGAAGCTGCCCGCCTGCTCGAGGCGACCCATTACCGGTGAGCATTCTGGTTGCGGACGGTTGGGCTGATTACGAACTGCTCGATTCCGGCGGGGGCGAGCGGTTGGAACGGTGGGGGAAGCACCTCTTGATCCGACCGGATCCGACCGCCTTGTGGGCCCGGGACAAGCAATGTCCCGGATGGACTAACCCCGACGCCCGCTATCAGCGAAGCTCCACGGGCGGAGGGCGCTGGGAATTTCGTCAACCGCTTCCCGACGTCTGGGTGGTCCGCCACGGGTCTCTGGCCTTTCGCGTCCGGCCCACCGGATTCAAACACATGGGGTTGTTCCCGGAACAGTCCGCCAACTGGACCTGGATCGACGCCCTGATCCGGCGCGCCGATCGGCCGATCTCCGTGCTCAACCTTTTCGCCTACACCGGCGGAGCCACCGTGGCCGCCGCGGCTGCTGGGGCCACCGTCTGCCATGTGGACGCGGCCAAGGGTGCGGTCGCCTGGGCCCGGGAAAACCTGGCCGAAACTGGCCTGACCGGTGCCTCCGTCCGCTGGATCACCGACGACGCGTTCAAATTCATCGAACGGGAGCTGCGCCGGGGACGACGCTACGACGCAATCGCCATGGACCCGCCCTCCTACGGACGTGGGCCGGGAGGCGAAACCTGGAAATTCGAAAAAGGGATCGTCGCGCTGCTCGCCTCAGCCGCCCGGCTCCTTTCGGATCGGCCCCTTTTTTTCCTGCTCAACGCCTACACCACCGGACTCTCTCCGGTCTCGGCCGCGCAGCTTCTCCACGGCGCAGGGCTTCATCGGCCGGGAGTTCAAACCTGGGCCGGAGAACTGGCCCTGCGCGATACCCGCCGGGGTTGGCTTCTGCCCTGTGGCGTGGTGGCTCGAACCGTTTGGGCCGACGGGGGCTCGGCGGCGCCGGAAGCAAGCGCCTAAACCTCCAAGCCTGCCGAGTCGCGAGGCCCAAGCCGATCACCGCCCCTCCGGACCCCCGTTACTCAAGCCCCAGTTCCCGGGCCTCTTCCACCACCAGATCCCACTGCCGGGCGGGGAGGTTTGCGCCGAGCACCTGGACCACCTCCGCGCCGAGGATCGAGCCGAGCTTCCCGCAGGTGGGCAGGGGCAAGCCGCGCAGCCAGCCGGCCAGGAAACCGCCGGCCCACAAATCGCCCGCGCCGGTGGTGTCTTGGACCCTGGGCGCTGGACGGGGTTCCACGGGCACCACCGTTTCCCCCTCTGCGATGAGGGCACCGTCTTTGCCCATCTTCACCGCGGCCACCCGGCAGAGGGTTGCCAAGTCCCGCGCCATGGCCTCGAACGATTGACCTTCGCCACAAAATGCCCTGGCTTCGTCTTCATTGGCAAAGACCACGTCCACCGCTTCGCGCAAAAGATCGGTCAAGACCGCCCGCGTGGCTCTCACCACTTCGAACGAGGCGAGGTCGAGGCTGACGGTGCAGCCGGCCGCTTTGGCGGAGTTGAGAACCTTTCGGGCCAAGCCTTCATTGAACAGAACGTAACCCTCGATGTGAGCATGGCGGCATCCGGAAAAATCGGCCTCGCTGACCTCGTCCGGCCCAAACTCCATGGCCGCACCGAGGAACGTTCGCATGGTCCGCTCGGAATCGGGCGTGATCAGTGAAAGGCACCGGGCATTGGGCAGCCGACTATGTTTGAACCGACTCACATCGATTCCGGCTCGGAGAAAACTGTCCTGGTAAAAGCGGGCCGCGTCATCGCCGCCCAGTTTGCCGAGAAAACTGGCCCGCAACCCCAGCCGGGCGGCACTGACCACCGTGTTTCCGGCCGATCCTCCGGGGGCTTCCACCGGCGGTTCTGGAAGCCGGGCAACCAAATCGACCATGCCCGCTCCGTCCACCATGACCATGCCCCCTTTTTCTCCGCCCGACTCCGCAATGAACGATTCTGGCACATGGGCCAGGGAATCGACAATCGGCGAGCCCACCCCGATCAAATCATAGACATCATTTCGCATGCTTCCCGAGACTGCCTGCGCCGATGAACCGCGCAATCCGTTTCCCACCTCCCGGCGCGGGAAATGCTTCCTCTGCCCGCTAATCCACGTAATCTTAACGAAAGGCCTTCTCGCATGCATCCTCTCTTTGCCATCCCGGCTCTTGCTGATTGCACCCGCCGCCTCGCCCAGGTCGCTTCCGGACGGGAACCGCCCGATTTGATCCTGCGGGGCGTTCGGCCGCTCTGTGTGTTCACCGAGAAAATCCTTCCGGAGGCGGAGGTTTGGATCGCCTCGGGCCGGATCGCCGCGATCAAGCCGGCGGGAACCGGTGGGCCGGGGCCGGAAATTTTTGATGGGGCCGGGGCCATTCTCGCCCCGGGCCTCATCGATCCCCACATCCACATTGAGAGCAGCATGATGACCGCCTGTGCCTATGCCGAGGCGGCCTTGCTCAACGGAACGACCACCATTTTCTGCGACAGCCATGAGATCGCCAACGTCTGTGACCGTTCCGGCGTGGAATGGATGCTGGAGGATGCCCGTCAGGCGCCTCTGAACATCTTCCTCACCGTTCCGAGCACCGTCCCGGCCACCACCCCGGAGTTTGAAACCGCCGGGGGCGATCTGACCCCCGAAAAGATCGGGGCGCTCTTCGATCAGTGGCCGGAAGCGGTGGCCTTGGGAGAAAAGATGGACTTTGTCGCGGTCGCTGCGGCCGATCCCCGCAGCCACGCCATCCTGGCGGAGGCTCTGCGCCGGGGGCGCCCGGTCAGCGGCCATGTGTATGGACGCGAGATGGTGGCTCCGTATGCGGCCAGCGGGGTCACCGACACCCACGAGGCGGTCACCGGAGAGATTGCCGAAGATCTGCTTCGGGCTGGAGTTTGGATCTTCCTCCGGGGCGGCAACCCGAATACTCCGTGGCACAGCCTTCCCGAAGCCATCCGGGCGGTGACCGAAAAGGGGTGCAGTCCCAAACGGGTCTGCCTTTGCACCGATGACCGGGACGCGGATGACCTCTTCATTTTCGGCCTCGACTGGGTTCAGCGGGAAGCGCGGCGATTCGGCCTGAGCCCCGCGCTGGCCTGGAGCATGGGTTCGTTGCACCCGTCCACCCGCTTTGGCCTGGATGGCGAGACGGGCTCCCTCGGTCTGGGCCGCCGCGCCGACCTTGCGCTGATCGATGATTCGGGTGGTGTTCTCGCCACCTGGCTCGGGGGGAAGTTGGCAGCCCGGAACCGGCAGCCGACGCCGCGCCTTGAGCAAGCACTGGCCGATCCCTATCGCTACCCGCCAGCGGCTTATCGCACGGTGCATTTGCCCGAAAAACCGGACCTGGTCCCCCCGCCGCCCGACGCGCCCGTGATCGCCCATTTGATCGATTTGGTTCTGCCGGGGATCGAAACCCGGCACGGGCGCCTCGCCCTTCCGGGTGGCCAGGCCTGGGCCGAGATTCTGCGGGAGCATCACCTCTGCCATCTGGCGGTCATCGAGCGGCATGGCCGATCCGGGGCGGTCGCCCATGGGCTTCTTCGTGGCTTTGGTCTCCGCGAAGGCGCGGTGGCCAGCACCGTCGGGCATGATGCGCACAACCTCATTGTCGCCGGCACCGACGCCCAGTCGATGGCCTTGGCCGTTGAAACTCTCCGCCACGCCCAAGGCGGCGTCTGCGTGGTCCGCGCCGGGAAAGTGGCCGCCCATGTCCCGCTGCCGATCGCCGGTCTGATGAGCGACGGGCGGGCAGGCAAAATCGCGACCGAAACCGCTGCGTTAAAAGCGGCCTGGACGGAGGCCGGGTGCCGTCTGCCCTACATGGGATTCAACCTGCTCCCGTTGGCGGTAATTCCGGAATTACGCATCACCGATCGCGGCTTGGTGGACGCCACCGACCTCAGCCGGTGGCCCCTTTTTGAGCCCGCGCCTTAGCATGAGCGGCCCGGCCGACCTCTTCATCACCGCTGCCCGTTGGGAGGAAAGCCGCACGCCCCACGTCTGGGTCATCCTGCTCGGCTTTCGCGGGAGTGCGCCGCAGGAGGCTGGAGCCAAGATGTTGGTGCCCCGGGATGGGCTTCCCTTGGGCACGGTGGGCGGCGGAAAAATCGAGGCAGCAGCCCTTCGCCGGGCGCGAGCGCTGCTCGAAGGTGAGGAGGTCTCCCCCCAACTGGTGGTCTGGAACCTCCAGACCGATCTCGGCATGACCTGTGGGGGAGAGGTCACCTTGTGGTTCGAGGCGCGTCATCGGCGGCCGTGGCAGGTCGCCATTTTTGGCGCTGGACACGTGGCTCAGGCGCTCGTTCGGGTGTTGCTTCCGCTGGAGGTCAACCTCTGGTGTTTCGACCCCCGGTCGGAGTGGCTCGATCAACTGCCCGCTCACCCGGCGTTGCGACGCTCGGCCGAGCCGGATCCAGAGGTCGCTGTCGCCTCCCTGCCGCCCGGCACCGCCCTGGTGTCGCTGACCCGGGGCCATGCCACCGATCTGCCCGTGTTGCGGGCGGCGTTGCAACGGGGCGATTTTTCCTTTGTCGGCTGTATCGGCAGCCGGTCAAAAGCCGCCACGCTTCGGAAGGAATTGCGGGCCGCGGGTCTCCCGGCGACCTCCATTCAACACCTGGTCTGCCCGGTCGGTTTACCTTTGGGGAACGATACGCCGCCAGAAATCGCCTTGAGCATTGCTGCCCAACTGCTTCAGGTCCGGACCGAATCAGCCGGGGCGACCAAGCCGGTTAACTGCAACCAAGCGAAGCGCCGCAGTTAAGGCAGGTGGCGCAGGTGCCGGTGTGCTTGATTTTGCTGCTGCCACATTCCGGACAGGTGATGCCGTCACGGAAGCGGATGTGGAGACCCTCGCTGCCACCCGTCTCCTCGGCCCGCGCCCGGACGCGGGCTCGGTGGAGGGATGCCGATGGGGAATCCTCGGCAACCGAAAGATCGGCCACGGGCTTGTTCAGGTGTTTCTTCTCCCACTCTTTCAATTCTTTGAGCGGCAATTCCTGTTGACCGGCATGGGGTGAATTGGCTTCCCGATAGCCGTCGATGAACTGAATCGCCAGCCAGCGGAAGATGTAATCGGGAATCGATTTGGCCATCGGAATATCGGGATTCTTGGTGAACCCGCTCGGTTCAAACCGGGCGTGGGCGAACTTTTTGACCATGGCGTCCAGAGGAACGCCATACTGGAGGGCCAGAGAAACCAGGGTGCCGATGGTGTCCATCAGTCCGCCGATGGTGCTGCCTTCCTTGGCCATGGTGACAAAGAGTTCGCCAGGCTCCCGATCGTCGAACAGACCGACCGTGAGGTAGCCTTCGTGACCGGCAATATCGAATTTGTGCGTGATGGAGATCCGGGTATCGCTCATCCGTTTGCGCATCGGGCGAAGCTCTCCTTCCGCGCGGGTGTCAGCCGGGGCACCACCCATCTCTTTGGTCTTGGAAACATTGAGAGGTGCCGACCGTTTGGAACCGTCCCGGTAGATGGCGATGGCTTTGAGGCCAAGTTTCCAGCCCTCCACGTAGGTGTTCATGATGTCTTCCACGGTGGCTTCATTTGGGAGATTGACCGTCTTGGAAATGGCCCCACTGAGGAAAGGTTGCGCGGCCGCCATCATTCGAATATGGGCCTGATAGCCGAGCGAGCGGGTTCCGTTGGCTGGCTTGAAGGCACAGTCAAAAACCGGAAGATGTTCGGACTTCAACTCCGGCGCCCCTTCAATGGTGTCCCGCGCATCGATATGGGCCACGATGGCCTCGATCTGAGATGGGGTGTAACCTAAAACCCGCAGGGCCTCGGGCACAGTGCTGTTGACGATCTTCAACATCCCGCCCCCGGCCAGGAGCTTGTATTTGACCAGAGCGATGTCCGGCTCAATGCCGGTGGTGTCGCAATCCATCAGAAAGCCGATGGTTCCGGTGGGGGCCAGAACGGTCACTTGGGCGTTGCGATAACCGTGCCGACGGCCCAGGTCCAGGGCCTGATCCCAGGCGGTCTGGGCCGCTGCCCGGAGTTCGGCGGGGCAGGCGGGATCGATCTTGGCCACGTGCTCACGATGGCGGGCGATGACCTCAAGCATCGGCCCGACGTTATCTGGGGCGGTCGGTTCGGGCACCGTGGCGCATCGGGCATCCCGATAGCCCGGGAACGGACCCAGGTGGGCGGCCATCTCGGCACTGACGGCATAGGCCGTGCCGGTCATCACCGCGGTGATGGCCCCGGCCAAACCCCGGCCCTCGTCTGAATCATACCCGTGACCACAACTCATGATCAGCGAGCCGAGGTTGGCGTAACCCAAGCCCAAGGTCCGAAAGGTGTGGGAGTTGGCGGCAATGGCTCCGGTCGGATAAGAGGCGTTATCGACCAGGATCTCTTGGGCCACGATGAACAGGCGCACCGCACGACGAAACCGCTCCACATCGAACCCGCCATCCGCCCGCTTGAACCGCATGAGGTTCAGCGACGCCAAGTTGCAGGCCGTGTCGTTGAGGAAGAGATATTCGGAACATGGATTGGTGGAGTGTTGCCGACCGGTCCCCTTGCAGGTGTGCCAAGTATGGATGGTGTCATCAAACT
This sequence comes from Verrucomicrobiia bacterium, assembly GCA_046719555.1. Lineage (GTDB taxonomy): Bacteria > Verrucomicrobiota > Verrucomicrobiia > Methylacidiphilales > CALFVM01 > CALFVM01. The sequence continues at coordinate 8,606 of JBDNCR010000014.1, forward strand.
GCATTCCCGGATCGCCGCAGGTCCAAGTGCCCTCGGCAATGAGCCGGAGCAGCTCGCGGGCATTCTTTTTCTCCATCGGTCGCCCATCTTGAACCGCCTTGGTCCACCAGTCGCCCCCGGCCAGAGCCGCTTCCATGAAGGCATCGCTGGCGCGAACCGAGAGGTTCTCATTCTGAAACATCACCGAACCATAAGCTTCGCCATTGAAACTGCCGTCATAGCCCTGTTCGATCAGAGCCCAGGCCTTCTTTTCCTCCTTGAGCTTGGCGACGATGAACTCCTCGATATCCGGATGCCAATCCTTCAGCGTGTTCATTTTCGCGGCACGCCGGGTCTTACCCCCCGATTTCACCACGTTGGCAATCTGATCGTAAACTTTCAGAAAGGATAGAGGACCGCTGGGCCGACCGCCCCCGCTCATCTTTTCGCGCGTCGAGCGGATCGTGGAGAGGTCCGATCCGGTCCCGGAACCGAACTTAAAGAGCATGGCCTCGCTTCGGGCCAGCTCCATGATCGATTCCATGTTATCCTCCACCCCCTGGATAAAACAGGCGGAGCACTGCGGATATTCATACTGCGTCGCCGCTCGCTCCGCTTGTTGGGTCTTTCGGTTAAAGAAATAGTTCCCGCGACCCGATTGGCTTCCAATGCCGTATTGATGATGAAGACCGACATTGAACCAGACCGGTGAGTTGAAGGCACCATGTTGGTGGAGGCACAACCACGTCAAATCATCGTAAAACGCAGCCGCATCTTCTTCCGAAGCAAAATACCCGTCGGCCCGCCCCCAATCGGTGATGGTCCGGGTCACCCGATGAATCAACTGGCGCACCGAATGTTCCCGACCGCCCCGGCGCGGGTCAAACCCGTGCGCTGCGTCCCCATAAAAATACTTGGAGACGGCGATTTTCGTGGCCAGCTGGCTCCAGGTTCGTGGCACCTCGACCTCCTCCTGCTTGAAGATGACCTTGCCCCCGTCGTCGGTGATCTCCGCCGTCCGGGTCTCCCACGCCACCGTGTCAAAAGGGTTCTGCCCGGGCGGACAGAACGACCGTTCAAACTGGAGACCGGCGGGCTTGGTGGAGACCGTTTTGGCGACCCGGTTTCGGGCCGATGCGGGGGGGACACTGGAACGGGATCGGGCGGTCGGGGTGGGCATGGGACACTTCCTTTCGAAGCCGAGAACGCGGATTAGGTTAACTTAAGACAGCGCCTCAAGGAATCGACTGGAACGAATACCCACAGGATAGAGGGGCTGCAAAGCCAACACTGACACCACTAATGGTGGTGTCAATCCGGATTACGGAAATTCAACCGTCCCATCTCCCGCCATCGGTCCGTCGAGGCCTCCTGCGCCACCACCCCCCACGCCAGCGCCGCCACCGCCAAAACCAGCGCACAGGATGGAAGCCAAAAGAGAAACCCGCAGGCTCCCCCCAACAGGAGGCAGGAGGCCGCTCGGGCCCCCAACGCGGTCCACCGCTCCGGCTGGCCGCGCCCCCGGAGATCTTTGCCCCCCGCCAACTCAAACATAACACTCCCTCCCGGCCAAAAAGCTCCGGAGGATCAGCCTTCGCTGAAAGGAGGTTAACGATTGGTGTTCCCGCCGGGTTTCCCGTTGCGGATCGATGGTCTGCCCGCAGTGGAGGCAGCGCTTCCGATTGGCCTGCCAATCGGCCCCGTTCATGTCCCCGCAGCAATGGGGGCAATAGATATAGGTTTCGTTCATAACCCCCTCAATCTGACAGAGGGGGTCGGACATCTATTGTCCTAGACCTAAACTTTTTTCGGGGCTGCGCGCCCCCGTCCCCGCTTCCTGCCGGTTTCGTATCGGACCGGTTTGCGGGGCTGGGCCAGCGGCTCCAGACCCAGGGCTTCCCGCAGTTCCCGGACCTGGTCGCGAAGCAGCGCGGCCTTTTCAAACTCCAGTCTTTCCGAAGCTTCGACCATTTCCCGCTCCAGCTCGCGCAGGGTCTCCGCCGCGTCCGCATCCTTCCCCGCGCCTTCCCGAAGTTGAGCATCCGGTGCCCGGCCCCGAACCAGGCTCCCCAGGCTTTCTTGCACCGCGCGCCGGGCACTTTGGGGGACGATGTTGTGGGCGCGGTTGTAGGCGATCTGGCGGGCGCGTCGGGACTCGGTGACTTCCATCAGTCGGCGCATCGAACCGGTCACCTGGTCGGCGTAGAGGATCACCTCGCCATTGATGTGCCGCGCGGCACGGCCGGCCGTCTGAATCAGAGAGGTTTCCGACCGGAGATAGCCCTCCTTGTCCGCGTCAAGAATGGCCACCAGAGAGACCTCCGGCAGGTCCAGCCCTTCGCGCAGCAGGTTGATGCCGACCAGCACGTCGAAAGCCCCGGCCCGGAGATTCCGGAGAATTTCGACCCGCTCAATCGCGTCCACCTCGGCGTGAATGTATTGAACCTTCAGACCCGCTTCGCGCAGGTAATCGGTCAGATCTTCCGCATTCCGTTTGGTCAAAGTGGTGACCAGCACCCGCTCCCCCCGTTCCACCCGAAGCTTGGCCTCCGCAATCAAGCTATCGATCTGCCCGGTCAACGGTTTGAGCGTGATCTTCGGATCGAGCAGACCGGTCGGTCGAATCACTTGCTCCACCACCTCGCCACCGGCCCGCTCGATTTCGTGCTGTTCCGGGGTCGCCGAGACGTAAAGAACCTGATGCAGCAAAGCCTCGAACTCGCTGAACTCCAGAGGCCGATTATCAAGAGCGGAAGGCAGGCGAAATCCATGTTCCACCAGGACCATCTTCCGCGAACGGTCGCCCGCATACATGCCCCCAATTTGGGGCACCGTGGCGTGCGATTCATCGATGATGCACAGGAAATCCTTCGGAAAAAAATCGATCAGCGTAAACGGGCGGGAGCCAGGCGGCCGACCGGAGAGATGTCGGGAGTAGTTCTCAATCCCCGAACAAAATCCCATCTCCTGCATCATGTCCATGTCGTAGGTGGTCCGCATTTTCAGGCGTTGGGCCTCCAGCAGTTTCCCGGCCCGTTCCAGTTCAGCAATCCGCTCTTCCAACTCCGTGGCGATGGACGCCAGAGCCCGCCGCATCTTTTCCGCTGGCGTCACGAACTGGCGGGCCGGAAAAATAATCTCTTTGTCGTGAAGCGTGAGGGTGTCGCCCGTGAGCAGATCAAACTTCGAAATCCGCTCGATCTCCTCCCCAAAAAACTCGATCCGCACCGCCTCATCGGTCGAGGCGGGGCAGACCTCCACCACATCGCCTCGG
>JBDNCR010000140.1:0-5407 GCA_046719555.1 Verrucomicrobiia bacterium
GCGGTGGGGACGGGAGGTGTCGGGGTCGTGGAAGAGGGCGGTTTGGGTGGAGGGGGTGGGTTGGGGAGGGGGTTGGGAGGGGTGGGGTGGGGGAGAGGGAGGGAGGGAGAGGTGGACGGTGCGTGAGTTGGCGGCGAGGGTTTGGCGGATGGCGGGGGTGATGAAGTCGCGGACTTGGTTGTTGTCGCGGAATCGGATTTCGCGTTTGGCGGGGTGGACGTTGACGTCGATGAGTTCGGGGGGGAGGCGGAGGTGGAGGACGAGGACGGGGAAGCGTCCTTTCATGAGGGAGTTGTGGTAGCCCTCGAGGATGGCGAAGTTGAGGACGGGGCTGGAGACGGGGCGGCCGTTGACGAAGACGATGTGTTCTTGGCGGGTGGAGCGGGAGATGCCGGGTTGGCCGATGAGGCCGGTGAGGGTCCAGGAGCCGGACTGGATGTCCAGGGGGAGCATGGGACGGGTCCATTCGCGTCCGAAGATTTGGGTGATGCGGGTGATGAGGTCGGGGGCGGGATCGGTGTGCCAGATTTCGCGACCGTCATGGGTGAGGGTGAAGGCGGTGGGGGGATGGGCGAGGGCGGCGAGGCGAGCGGTTTGTTCGATGTGGGCCCATTCGGTGGAGTCGGCGCGGAGGAATTTGCGGCGGGCGGGGACGTGGAAGAAGAGGGAGCGGACTTCGATGAGGGTGCCGGGGGGGCAACCGGTTTCTTTGACGGAGCGGAGTTTGCCGCCGTCGACGATGAGTTCGGTGCCGGCGAGGGCGTCGGGTTCGCGGGTTTGGAGGCGGAATTTGGAGACGGCGGCGATGCTGGCGAGGGCTTCGCCCCGGAAACCGAGGGTGGTGATGTGGTGGAGGTCGTCGGCGGATTGGATTTTGGAGGTGGCGCTTCGTTCGATGGAGAGGAGGGCGTCATCGCGGGACATGCCGTGGCCGTCGTCGGCGACGCGGATGGAGGATTTGCCGCCTTTTTCGATGTCGATGGTGATGCGGCGGGCGTGGGCGTCGAGGGAGTTGTCGAGGAGTTCTTTGAGGACGGAGGCGGGACGTTCGACGACTTCGCCAGCGGCGATGCGGTTGATGACGGTTTCGTCGAGGAGCCGGATGCGATGGGGCATGGGGGCTTGGGTGGGGGATCAGTCGAGGGGGACGCCGAGTTTTTCGAGGAAGCGGTCGAGGTCGTCACCGGAGAAGTATTGGATTTCGATGCGGCCGCGTTCGGCGCCACCGATAAGTTTGACTTTGGTGCCGAGGGCGCGTTGGAGGCGGAGTTCGATGTCGCGCCAGTCGGCGGTGGGGGATTTGCCGGCGCGTCGTTTGGGGGAGGTTTGGGATTGGTTCCAGGCGTGGACGAGGGCTTCGGTTTGGCGGACGGTGAGGGATTTTTTGAGGATGGTGGCGAGGGCGGAGGGGATTTGGGAGGGGAGGTGGAGGGCGAGGAGGGCGCGGGCGTGTCCGGCGGAGATTTGGCCGCGGGCGAGGAGTTGGAGGGCGTCTTGGGGGAGGTCGAGGAGGCGGAGGGCGTTGGCGATGGCTGGGCGGCTGCGGCCGAGTTGTTGGGCGAGTTGGTCTTGGGTGAGGTTGTAGTTGGCGATGAGTTGGGCGAAGGCTTGCGCTTCTTCGACGGGGTTGAGGTCGGCACGTTGGAGGTTTTCGATGAGGGCGAGTTCGAGCAGTTCACGGTCGGAGGCGTGGCGAACGATGACGGGTAGTTCGGTGAGGCCGACGGTTTGGGCGGCGCGCCAGCGGCGTTCGCCAGCGATGAGTTCGAAGGTGTCGCCCTGGGGTCGCACGACGAGGGGTTCGATGAGGCCGCGAGCGCGGATGGAGTCGGCCAGTTCGGCGAGTTTGGTTTCGTCGAAGTGTTTGCGAGGTTGAAGGGGGCTGGGGTGGATGCGGTGGACGGGAAGGGTTTGGATGGATTCGCCGGCGGCCGGATCGGGTTTGGAGGAGGCGATGGCTTGTTTGGAGATGAGTGCTCCCAATCCTTTCCCGAGGGCCTTCCGTGTCATGAGGTGAGAGGGTAGGTGTTTGGGGGGCGCGGGTCAACTGGCGGGCGGGTGGGAGGAGGGGGGTGGAGCTTCGGCGTAGAGGGTGACTCGTTGGGTGAGGTCTTTGAGGACGGTGAAGAGGAAGACGGGGTGGTTGACGTAGTTGCGGAATTTGGAGACTTCTTTGGTGTCGATGACCTCGAAGCCGTAGCGGGCGAACATGCGGGTGCCGCGACGGTTGTGGAAGGTGACCATTTGGCCGTAGACTTTGGTTTCGCCGGTGCGGGCGAGGCGGGCGAGGAAGAAGTCGATGAGGGCGCGAGTTTGAGCGACGTTACGGTAGGGGGGGAGGAGGTTGATGTGGAAGTGGGGGATGCCGGGAGGGGTGTAGGGGGTTTCCCGCCAGCCGCGCCAGAGGAGCCAGCGGATGTAGCGGCGGGAGGGGGCTTGGTAGTGGAAGAGGTAGCGGAGGAGGACGCGGAGGGCGAGGGCGGGGCCGCGACGGAGCCAGTAGGCGCGGGCGCGGCGAGGGAAGCGGGAGGCGAGGATGTAGCCGACGACGCGGTCGTGATCGGTGAGGACGACGGAGGTTTCCGGTTCGGCATCGGTGTAGTAGGAGGTGAGGAAGTCGGCGAAGGTTTCGCGGTCTTGGAAGATGGGATCGACGGGGTTGCCGAGGAAGCCGGTATCGGCGCAGATGGCGCGGACGGCGGCGCGGTCGGAGGGGAGGTAGGGGCGGATGGCGATGGATGGGGGTTCAGTCATGGAGGAGTCCGCCGGCGCGGATGCGGGTTTTCTTTTCTTGGATGGCGTGTTGGTAGATTTGGCGGATGTCGGAGAGGACGCGGTCCCAGCCGTAGCTGGCGTGGACGGCGGCGGCGGCTTGGCGGCCGAGGGCGGGGAGGTCGGCTTGGAGGAAGCGGTTGATGGCGGCGGCGAGGGATGGGGGTGAGTTGTCTTCGGCCCAGAGGGGGAGTCCGGCGAAGACGTTGGCGTCCATGTAGGAGCCCCGGATGCCGACGACGGGACAGGCGCAGGCTTGGGCTTCCATGGTGACGAGGCCGAAGGTTTCGCAGACGCCGGGATGGACGAAGAGGTTGGCGGCGCGGTAGTAGTCGGCGAGTTGGCGGGAGTCGGCGCAGTGGGGAATCCAGCGGAGGGTGGGGAGTTTGGTTTGGGCGGTGGTGACGAGGTCGCGGAGGGAGCCGTCGCCGATGATGAGGAAGGCGACCGAGGGGTGGGTTTGGGCGACGAGGTGCCAGGCGTCGAGGAGGGTGCGGGTGTTTTTGTCGCCGGAGAGTCGGCCGACGTAGAGGAGGAGGGGGACATCGGGGGAGGTGAAGTTGGGTGCGGAGGGCCGGGTCGGGGGGGGCGGGGTGGAAGGCGTCGAGGTCGACGCCGAGGCGGACGCGTTCGGTGTTGGTGACGCCCCAGGAACGGAGGACGTTGGTGAGGAAGGCGGAGGGGACGAGGGAGCGGTCGAAGTGGTTGTAGAGGTTGCGGATGTAGTCTTGGGCGTAGGCGAGGACGACGTCCCGGACCCATGGGCCGCAGAATTTGAGGACGGTCCGGAGGTAGGCTTCGGGGAAGTGGGAGTGGTAGAAGCCGACGGCGGGGATGCCGAGCCGGTCGGCGATGTGGATGGTGCGCCAGCCAAGGTGGTAGGGGTCGCCCGATTCGATGATGTCGGGCTGGGCCTGGAGGATCATTTCTTCGGCGGCGGGGAGGTTGAGGAGGAGACGGTAGCGTGAGGTTTTGTCGAGTTTGGGGGAGCGGATGGTGCAGAGGGTGAGGCGCTCTTCACGGATGACACGGGTGTGAGAGCCGGGGATGACGAGGATGTGTTCATCGACACCGGATTGTTGGATCCACCGCCGTTTTTCGTGGAGGTAGCGTTTGACGCCGCCGCCGACTTCCGAATAGAACTGGGTGACGTCGCAGATTTTCATTCGTGAGAGAGGGAGACGTTGGCGGGATGGGCGAGGCGGGGCAAGTCAAAGGGGAGGAGGGGGGAGGGTGGGGAATAAGGAGGATTTAAGGGAAGGATGAGGAGCTACTACCTCGGGGGAGGGGTATTGCGTTTCGGGCGTGGGCTTCTAATCTCGGGCGTGAGGTGTTGGCATGGGCCCGATGTTGGGCGTTTGCCGGAGCTTCCGTTTATGGCTTCCTGTTGTTCGTCACCGATGGTTGCTGCCCGGATGGAGGCAGGCGAAGGCGTTGCCGGGGGAGCGGCGGGGCATGAGGAGGGGATGCGTTGGGTGAGGATGGGGTTGGCGGCGTTGGTGGCGGGGCAGTTGATGGCGTTTAGTTTGGCGGCGAATTTGTCTCCGGTGGATCCGGGGGAGTATGGGGTGTTGCACGGGGTTTTGGCCGGGGCGACGGTGTTGGTGTTTTTGTTGGTGGGAGGGCCGTTGGTGGAGGAGGTGCGGCGGCAGTGGCGGGAGCGTCGGGTGGGGGTGGAGCAGTTTTTTTTGTTGGGGATGGCGGGGGCGTTTGGAGCGTCGGTGCACGGGTCGATCACGAGGACCGGGGCGGTTTTTTACGAGGTGGTGGCGATTTTGTTGGCGATTTATACGTTTGGGACGATTTTGGCGCGGCGACGTCGGGAGGCAGCGCTGCGCACGGGGGAACGTTTGCGGTCGGAGTTGGCGCTGTGTGGGCGAGTGGGTCGGGAGGGGCAGGTGGAACGGGTGCCGACGGGTTCGGTAGGGGCAGGGGATTTGATTGAGGTGAGGTTGGGGGATGTGGTGCCGGTGGATGGGCGGCTGGCGGAGGGGCGGGCTTTGGTGGAGGAGAGTATGCTGACGGGGGAGCCGTTTCCGGTGGCGAAGCGGGCGGGGGATGAGGTGTGGTCGGGGAGCCGGGTGGTGGATGGGACGATTCGCCTCCATGCGAGGGGTGGGGGGTCGGGCCGACGGGTGGACGGGTTGATTCGATCGTTGCAGGAGGCGCAGGCGAGGCAGTCGCCGATGCAGACGGAGGCGGATCGGCTGGTGCGGTGGTTTTTGCCTGTGGTGCTTGGGGTGGCGGGGTTGACGTTTGTGGTGTGGACGTGGAAGGCGGGTTGGGTGGTGGGAACGTTTCATGCGCTGGCGGTGTTGGTGGTGGCGTGTCCGTGTGCGATGGGTTTGGCGACGCCGATTGGGATTTGGGGTGCGTTGGATCGGTTGGCCCGGATGGGGGTGGTAGGGCGGCGAGCGGGGTTGATTGATGGGTTGGCGGGGGTGGACACGGTGGTGTTTGATAAGACGGGGACGTTGAGTGAGGAGACGTTGGCGGTGGTGGATTTGGAGACGGCTCCGGGGGTGGATCGGGATTGGTTGCGGACGTTGGTGGCGATGGTCGAGCGGCATTCGGGTCATCCGGTGGCCCGGGCGTTTGGGATTTGGGGGGATCGGGTTCGGGACGATTGGGTGGT
>JBDNCR010000141.1:0-5403 GCA_046719555.1 Verrucomicrobiia bacterium
TGGTTCCACCAACCCCACCGCCGCTTTCTCCATCTTATGCCTGAACCTGCTATCACCCCTGAGCTGGTGGCCAAACATGGCCTGACTCCGGACGAATTCGCCCGCATCCAATCCATCCTCGGCCGCGATCCCAACTTCACCGAGCTTGGCATCTTCTCCGTCATGTGGAGTGAGCATTGCTCCTACAAAAACACCCGACCCGAGCTCAAAAAATTCCCCGTCGATGGTCCCCGGGTTCTGGTCCGGGCCGGAGAAGAAAACGCCGGCGTCATCGATATCGGCGATGACCACGCCATCGCCTTCAAAATGGAGTCCCATAACCATCCCTCTGCCGTCGAACCCTTCCAAGGAGCGGCCACCGGCGTCGGAGGAATCCTCCGGGACATCTTCACCATGGGCGCCCGGCCCGTCGCCCTGCTCAACGCCCTCCGTTTCGGACCCATCACCGGTTCCACCCCGCAACACCAGACCAACCGACGGCTCTTTTCCGGGGTGGTTGCCGGAATCGCTCACTACGGCAACTGCATCGGTGTTCCCACCGTCGGCGGCGAGGTCGCCTTTGACGCTTCCTACAACGGCAACCCCCTGGTCAACGTCTTCTGCCTCGGCACCCTCCGCCACGACCAAATTCAACGCGGAGCCGCCAAGGGTTCCGGCAACCCAGTTTTCTACGTCGGAGCCAAAACCGGACGCGACGGCCTGGCCGGAGCCGCCTTCGCCTCGCGCGACCTCACCGAAGAATCCAAAGAAGATCGTCCTGCGGTTCAAGTCGGCGATCCCTTCATGGAAAAGCTGCTTCTCGAAGCCTGCCTCGAACTCTTCCAACATCCCGAGGCGGTGGCAGGCGTGCAAGATATGGGTGCCGCCGGGCTGACCTGTTCCACCTGCGAAACCGCATCCCGTGCGGGCACGGGCATCGAGATTGAACTCGACCGCGTTCCCCAGCGCGAAACCGGCATGACACCCTACGAAATCATGCTCTCAGAATCTCAGGAACGGATGCTCATCATCGTCAACCGAGGCCACGAACAAACCGTCCGCGACATCTTCGCCAAGTGGGATCTGGACGCCGCCGAGATCGGTCAGGTCACCGACACCGGTCGCCTGGTGGTCAAACACCACGGCACCATTGTCGCGGATATTCCGGCCCGTCCTTTGGCCGATGAGGCCCCGGTCTATCACCGGGAAGCCCGCGCTCCCGACCTCGCAGATAAACACCGCCTCGACCCCGCCTCCCTCCCCTCCTTCCATCCCCAGGAAGACCTTCCCCGCCTTCTCGCTTCTCCGTCACTTGCCTCGAAACGGTGGATCTTCCAGCAATACGATCACATGGTCCGGAACAGCACCGTACTCTTGCCCGGATCCGACGCCGCGGTCATTCGTGTTCCAACCACCCCGGGCCAGTTCAAATACCTCGCCATCTCCGTGGATTGCAACGCCCGCTTCTGTGCCCTCGACCCTTTCGAAGGAGCCAAAGCCGCAGTCGCCGAAGCCTGTCGCAACCTCGCCATGACCGGCGCCACCCCCCTCGCCCTCACCGACAACCTCAACTTCGGCAACCCCCACAACCCCGAGAATTTTTGGCAGATTCAACAAGCCGTCCAGGGCCTTGCCGAAGGCTGCAACGCGTTTGCCATTCCTGTCACGGGCGGCAACGTCAGCCTTTACAACCAATCCCCCGCCGGAGCCATCGATCCCACCCCCACCGTCGGCGTCGTCGGTCTCATTGAACACGAAAAACAGATCACACCCTCCCACTTCCAACGCCCCGGAGATGCCATTCTCCTCCTGGGCGGTTTCGGCCATGAACTGGGCGGCTCGGCCTGGCTTGCCGAACTCCACGGTCTCAAACAAGGTTTGCCCCCTCGAATCGATTTCACTCGGGAACGGGCACTCGCCGAAGCCGTCCGCGCGGCCATCCGCCTCGGAGAAGTCCGCGCTGCTCATGACCTCTCAGAAGGCGGCCTCGCTTTCGCCCTGGCCGAAGCCTGCTTTGCCCAACCCCTCCTCGGAGCCGAGATCACCCTGCCGACCACCGGCACCCCCCTCGGCCCGATCCTCTTTAACGAAACCTCGGCCCGCGCGCTCCTGGCCGTCCGATGGGAGAACGCCCCCGTTCTCCTCGACCTTTTCCGAGCCAAATCGGTCGAAGCCACCCTCATCGGACGGGTCACCGAAGCCCCCACCCTCATCATTCGCCATGGAGCCGAGACCTTCACCTGGTCGGTCCCGGATCTCCACCATTCTTATGAATCAGCCATTCCCTCCGCCATGGCCTGATCTTTCCCGGATGCTCCACTTGACATCAATTCCCCGATTGCTAGCCTCCTCCCTTCAAATTACTCGCTGAAAGATCTCCCGAATGAAACCTACCTTCCGCCCTTCCCTGCGCCGCCGCAAGCGGCAGTTCGGATTTCTCGCCCGTTCCCGAACCAAAAACGGCCGTGCCCTTCTCGCCCGTCGCCGGGCCAAAGGGCGCAAGCGCCTGACCCCCAAGGGCACCGAGCGCCGGTTTGCACGCCACACCGAAGCCTGATTTCCGCCTCGGCCGAGACCGCGTCCTCCGCCGTCGGGCTGACTTTCACGCCATCAAACAGGGTGGCCGCCGACTGCGCACGACAACTTTGACCCTGAATTGGGTCATCGATTGGCCTTCAGGCCCCATGACCGCTTTTGTCATTCCCAAAGCCGTGGGCAACTCGGTCACTCGCAATCGGGTCCGCCGCCGACTTCGTGAAATCTACCGACACCTCCTTCCCGAAATGGCCACCACCAGCGCCACCGTCTGGATCGCTTCCAGGCAAGCGGCCACGGCCACCTTCGCCGACCTTGCTCATGACCTTCTCCATCTTGCCCGCAAAGCCAAATTGATCCGCCCCGGCCACACTTTCCCAGAACCAACCCGCTCCCGCTGGAAGCTGCCCCCCTCGAAATCCTAATTTTAGAACTAGGAAAGTTTCGTTCCCCCGCTACCTTGCCGCCAAATTGTCGTCATGCGCCAGCTTCTCATCCTCCTTATTCGGATCTACCAAGTGGTCAGTTTTCCGTTGAAAGCCGCTTCCGGGGGGTCCTGCTGCCGCTTCACGCCCACCTGCTCCCAATATGCCATTGACGCCCTCCGCACCCATAGCGTCCTCCGGGCCTTAACCTTGACGCTGCGCCGCCTGGGCCGATGTCATCCCTGGGGCGGCTGGGGCTACGATCCTGTGCCCGGAGCCACCTGGCAGAAAGCTCCCCTCCCTCAACGCTGACCTCACCCTACTTTTATGGACCGTACCAGTTGGATCGTTATCGGCGTTTGCTTCATCCTTCTTCTCGCCTACGGCCCAATCGTACAACACTTCTACCCCCCGCCCCCTCCTCAACCACGTGTCGGCCCGGAAACAACCACCATCGAACCCGACGAACCGACTCCCGAAGAGACGCCCCCGCTGGCTCTATCTCCCGCCTCCCGTCCTCCCGAACCTACCCCCCCACCCCGGGGATCTCTTCCCACCCCAGCTGCCCGCATCATCACCCCACCCGACCTCGGCCCGGAGCAGATCGCCACTCTGGAGAACGATTCGATCCGCCTTGAATTAACCTCCCACGGGGGCGGGATCCGTCGCGTCATCCTGAAAGAACACCGGGCTGAAGCCAACGAACAAGTCACCCTCAATCGCGGTTCCGAGGTCCCCATCTTCAACTTGGCCGGCTGGTTCCCCCACGACATCGTCGACTTTGACCTTGTGGAGGCCTCCCCGGATCGCGTCACCTTTCGCAGAACCATCAGCCCGGGCATCGAGCTCATCCGCACCTTCCATCGCCCCGAAAACTTTCTTACCCGCATCACTCAAACCGTTCGCGCTGCCGAAGACACCCCTCCCGCTCTGCTTCCCGATTACCAGCTCCATGTCGGCCTGGCGACCTCGGTCCACCTCAGCCCCGGAGAACGCACCTACATCCGCGCCGCATGGAGTGATCTGACCGGCAGCTACAAATCCGAATCCATCTCCGCCTTCGACGGATTCAGCTTTCTCGGCATCACCTTCAGTCGGCCAAAGACCGAAATCCGCAGTTCAGCCAACGACCCCCTGCGTTGGATCGCCGTCAAAGACCAATTCTTTGTCCTGATCCTCGCCTCGGAAACCGAACCGATCGAGAGCGCCTTCGTCACCCGAAAGCTTCTCCCCGCCTACCAGGTGCCCAATGAACCGGTCCCCGACGCGATCGACGCCGTCGCCCTCCTCCGTGGTTTCCGTATCGACCCGGGCCAGGAACTCTCCCTGAACTTCGCCCTCTACTCCGGTCCCAAAGAAGATCGCGAACTCCGCGCCATGCCCTTCCGAATGGATCAGGTCATGGAGTTTGGCTTCATGGCCTTCATCAGCCGACCCATGCTGATGTGCCTCAATTTCATCTACACTTACGTCCACAACTACGGCCTGGCCATCGTGGTCCTCACCGTTTTCCTCAAACTCCTTCTCTGGCCTCTCCAGTCCAAGGCCAACATGGCCATGAAACGCATGCAGGTCGTCGCCCCCCTCATGCAAGAACTTCAAACCAAATACAAAGACTCTCCTCAAAAAATGAATGAGGAGATGATGAAGCTCTACCAAAACTACGGACTCAATCCCCTGGGTGGATGTCTCCCGCTTCTCATCCAAATGCCCCTCTTCCTCGGATTCTACTACATGCTCCTCAGCTCCATCGAGCTCCGCCACGCCAGCTTCCTTTGGATCGCTGACCTGTCCATGCCCGATACCATCTTCCAGTTCCCTTTCCTTGGCATCAACATCAAGCTCAATCCCATGCCCCTCATCATGGCCGGCACCATGTATTGGAGCATGCACGTCACCCCCCAACCTAGCGGCATGAACAATCCCGCGCAAAAGATCATCAAGTTCATGCCCCTCATTTTCCTCCTCTTCTGCTACAACTTCGCCTCCGCCCTCTCCCTCTACTGGACCGTCCAAAACCTCCTCTCGGTCCTGCAAATCTACATCAACTCCAAAAAACCGATGCCCTCTCTGGAGGAACTCAAAGCCCAAGCCGCCGAGAAGCGGAAACGCCGCAAAGCCCTTGAGGCCCGCTTCAAACAACCTTCACCCAAACGCAAAGCCTAACCCCCTCTGCCCCCGCCGTTCACCGCCAGCCCCTACCCACGAAGCCGCGCGGCAAGCCAGTCCATCTCCCCCAAGAGCATCTCTCTCAAACCTGCCGGACGCACCCCCGCCGGCAACACCCCGAAGGTATACGTCTCCACCTCCACATGAGGACTGATCCCGGACGACATCGACCTCCAAGCACCCTCCGACACCGTCGGCTGCGTCGTGCCCAACGGACCTTCCCCCACATACGTCAGCGGAACATGAAAGTGTACCCGGACCTCGGCCCCTTCACCCCATCGCCTTAAATCCTCCA
>JBDNCR010000142.1:0-5387 GCA_046719555.1 Verrucomicrobiia bacterium
CCCACATCAAAACCCTCGGGCCATCCCGTTTCAAACACCTCGGCCCCCGCCCCCCCTCCCAACTCCGGCAGGCGCACCTTCCACGCATGGAGCATCAATCGCTTCCCTCGACCCGCCTTCGCCCAGCTCCGGTTCGCCGCAAAATCCCCATACGTCCCATCCCCCACGATCGGCCAATCCCGCGCCGCACACTGCACCCGTAACTGATGCGGTCGTCCCGTCTCCGGCTCCAACTCCAACAGCGACACCACCAACCCCGCCGTTCGCCCCCGCTTCACACACCGCGCCTGCGTCACCGCCGCAGCCACCGCCGCCCCCCGCCCCAGAATCCGGCTCCGCATCTGCCCCCCCGTCCGCTCCGTCACCAACGGATCCCGCCACGTCACCCACCTCTCCGGCCCCGGTCCAAACACCAGCGCCAGATAGCTCTTCCCCACTCGCCGCTCCGCAAACGCCTGCCGAAGCCGCTCCGCCAAACCCACCTCCCGCGACGCCACCAACAAACCAGAAGTCGCTCCGTCCAGCCGATGCGCCAACCACAACCGCTCGCGCCCATCCCGGCCCCACCGGTAACACTCCCCTTTTCGATCATAGTGACAGACCAAAAGCGATCGCCGCTCATCCGCCTGCACATTCGGATGCGTCAGCACCCCCTCCGGCTTCTCCAGCACCACCAACCCATTCTCCCGTTCAGCCAACACCCGGACCTCCGAGTGGAGCGGCAACTCCGACATCATCCCCCCTCCCATACCCTTTTTCCCTCACAATTGGAGCCCTTTTCCACCGCCTCATCTCCACCTTTTTCGGTTGCAACCCATCCACACCCCCGCAACATCAGCCCCCGCTATGGCCAAACAATCTTTCGGAGTCATCGGTCTCGCCGTCATGGGCGAAAACATCGCCCTCAATATCGAACGCAACGGCTTCCCCATCGCCGTCTACAACCGAACCTTCTCCGTCACCGAACGCTTCCTCACCCAGCGCGCCGCCGGCAAAAACGTGGTCGGCGCCGCCACCCTCCCAGAATTCGTCGCCGCCCTCGAACGCCCGCGCCGCATCCTCATCATGGTCAAAGCCGGTGCCCCCGTCGATGCGGTCATGAACGAACTCAAACCCCTCCTCGATCCGGGCGACATCGTCATCGACGGCGGCAACTCTCACTACCCCGACACCGAACGTCGCGCCCAAGCCTGGGAACCCACCGGCCTCAAATTCTTCGGCATGGGCGTCTCCGGCGGCGAAGAAGGCGCCCTGTGGGGCCCCAGCCTCATGCCCGGCGGCGATCGTCAAGCCTACGAAGATCTCAAACCCATCCTCACCAAAATCGCCGCTCAAACCGAAGATGGCCCCTGCGTCACCTACGTCGGCAACCGCTCAGCTGGCCACTTCGTCAAAATGGTCCATAACGGCATCGAATACGGCGACATGCAGCTCATCGCCGAAACCTACGCCCTCCTCAAACACCTCGGCGGCTTCTCCAACGCCGAACTCCAAACCATCTTCTCCGACTGGAACTCCGGCGAACTCGCCTCCTTCCTCATCGAAATCACCGCCAAAGTCATCCATTTCAAAGACGACCTCGGCACCCAAGCCGACCTCATCGACCTCATCCTCGACCAAGCCGGTCAAAAAGGAACCGGCAAATGGACCACCGCCGCCGCCCTCGACCTCGGCGTCGCCATCCCCACCATCACCGCCGCCGTCGATGCCCGCCTGATCTCCGCGCGCAAAGCCGAACGGGTCGCGGCCGAAACCATCTACGGCCGGCCCACCCCACAAAAAATCACTGACCCAAAAACCTTCGTCGACCAAGTTCGCGCCGCACTCTACCTCTCCAAAATCTGCTCCTACGCCCAAGGCATGTCCCTCATCCTCGAAAGCGACTCCGCCTTCTCCTACGACCTCAACCTGCCCGAAATCGCCCGCATCTGGAAAGCCGGCTGCATCATTCGCGCCCAATTCCTCGACCGAATCACCCAAGCCTTTCGCGCCGATCCCAAACTGCCCAACCTCCTCATGGCCCCCAGCTTCCAAAAAGAAATGGCCCAGCGGGTCAGCGCCCTCCGCGAAGTCGTGGCCCTCGCTGCCCGCTCCGGCATCGCCCTGCCTGCCATGTCGGCCTCCCTCGCCTACTTCGACGCCTATACCACCGCCCGCGGACCGGCCAACCTCATCCAAGCCCAGCGCGACTTCTTCGGTGCCCACACCTACCAGCGCATCGATCGCGAAGGCACCTTCCACACCGACTGGAACGCCACCTCCTAACCCTCTCCACCCCCTCGGACGGGCAGCCCAACCTCGACCCCGCCTCCCCCTCCCGCTACCCGTCCGCCGGTTCCTCCGACCCCACTGCCCCAATCCCACCCCCCTGGACCCCACCACCCCCTTGCATGCTCGCCCCGCGCATCTTCTCCTTCCTCGTTCTCTGGGCAGCCATCATCGGACTCATCTGGTTCCAGCTCACCACCGCCGCCGCCTGCCTCGCCGCCATCGCCGCCCTGCTGGCCCAATGGGAATTCTACAGCTTTCAACAAGCGCGCGGCCTCAAAGTCTTCCAAAAATCGGGCGTCACTTGGGGCGCCGTCTTCTTCGCCCTCTGCATCGCCTCGGGCCGGGGCGATCTCCCGGACTGGCTCGACTGGCACGCCCTGGCCATTCTTGTCGTCATCATCGGCGCCATCTCCCGCCAGGTCTTCGAAAAAGACCACTCCGCCTCGACCGCCACCATCGCCCTCACCATCCTCGGCTTCTTCTACATCCCCTACCTCTTCCACTTCCTCATCGCCCTCCTCTTCCGTCCTGGCCTCCCTGGGGAAGGCCTGGTTCTCGCCCTCTACCTCATCGCCGTCACCAAAATGACCGACGCCGGAGCCTACCTCACTGGCAGCTTTCTCGGCCGACACAAAATGATCCCTCGCATCAGCCCCGGCAAAACCTGGGAAGGCTTCATCGGTGGCATCCTCGCCGCCCTCCTCTGCTCCCTGACCCTCGTCCACTTCTTCCCCGACCGGCTCGCCATCCTCTCCGGACCCCACGCCTGGATCCTCGGCCTTGGCCTCGGGATGGTCTCCGTCGTCGGTGACCTCGGCGAATCCCTCATCAAACGGGATGCCCATATCAAAAACTCCGGCTCCCTCATCCCCGGCATCGGCGGCTTCCTCGACCTCGTCGACAGCCTCCTCTTCACCGGCCCGCTTTTTTACTTTTACCTCCTCGCCCTCTCCAGGGCACCCTGGGCCCCATGAAACGGGTCATCCTTCTCGGCGCCTCCGGCTCCATCGGCCAGAGCACCTGCAAAGTCGCCCGCGCCCTCCCGGATGAACTTCGCCTGGTCGGCCTCGCCGTCGGCTCCAACCTCGACGCCCTCGCCGAACTCGCCGCCGAATTCCGACCCGCCGCCGTCGCCGTCAGCGATGCCCAACGCGCCCCGCAACTCAACGGCCGACTCCCCGGAAACATCCCCTGCTTCGCCGGTCCCGACGGCCTGGTCCGCCTCGTGGAAGAAACCGAAGCCGACCTCGTCCTCGTCGCCATCGTCGGCACCGCCGGACTTCGTCCCGCCCTCGCCGCCCTCCACTCCGGCAAAGATCTCGCCGTCGCCTCCAAAGAAATCCTCGTCATGGCCGGCCAAGAAGTCATGAGCACCGCCCGACGCCTCGGCCGCGCCGTCCTCCCGGTCGACAGCGAACACAACGCCATCTTCCAATGCCTCCAAGGCGCCCAAGCCACCGAAATCGAGAAACTCATCCTCACCGCCTCCGGTGGACCCTTCCGCCAAACCCCGGTTGCTGAACTGGAACAGGTCACCGTCGCCCAAGCCCTGAAACATCCCACCTGGTCCATGGGCAAAAAGATCACCATCGACTCGGCCACCCTCTTCAACAAAGGGCTCGAAATGATCGAAGCCCGTTGGCTCTTCGACGTCCCCATGGACCGAGTCGACGTCGTCGTTCATCCCCAAAGCCTCGTCCATTCCCTCGTCCAATTCGTTGACGGCTCCCTCCTGGCCCAACTCAGCCACTCCGACATGTGCTTCCCCATCCAATACGCCATCACCTACCCCCGCCGACTCCCCTCCGGCCTCAAGCCCCTCGACCTCGGCACCCTCGGCCAACTCCGGTTTGAACCCCCGGACCCCGCCAAATTTCCCGCCCTCACCCTGGCCCGCCGCGCCGGCACCGAGGGCGGAACCCTCCCGGCCGTCTTCAACGCCGCCAATGAAATCGCCGTCGATCACTTCCTCCAAGGCCGCGGTCGCTTCCCTGACATCTGGCGCACCGTTCAGACCGTCATGGACTCCCACCACACCATTGCCTCTCCTGACCTCCCTGCTATACTCGAAGCCGATCGTTGGGCTCGAGAACAGGCCCAAACCCTCTGCCGCGCCTAACCCGCCTCCATGACCCTCGTCGACCTCTTCCACATCCTCTGGACCCTCGCCGTCGCCCTCATCCTCTTCAGCATCACCGTCTTCGTCCACGAACTCGGCCACTTCCTCGCCGCACGCCGTAAAGGGCTCCACGTCGAACGCTTCGCCATCGGCATGGGGCCCCGCGTCTTCGGCTTCAAATGGCGGGGCGTCGACTACGTCTTCAACTGGCTTCCCATCGGCGGCTACGTCGCCCTCCCCCAAATGGCTCCCATGGAAGCCGTCGAAGGCAAATCCGACCCCGCCCTCAAATCCCTTCCCCCGGTCACCCCCTGGGCCAAAATCGTCACCGCCTTCTGGGGCCCCCTCTTCAGCTTCCTCCTCGCCTGCCTCCTCTCCGTCGCCGTCTGGTATTTTGGCAAACCCGAGCGGCCCACCTTCCAGACCACCACCATCGGCTACGTCCGCCCCGACTCCCCCGCCGCGCAGGCGGGACTCCGCCCAGGCGACACAATCCTCACCATCGACGGCGTCCCGGTCACCCGCTGGATGGGAGGAAATCAAGGCATTCTCGAAGCCATCATTTTCTCCCGAGGCTCCACCATCCTCCTCACCGTGCAGCGTGCGGGCGAAGGTGAACTCACCTTCGACATCCCACCCATCCGCGCCCAGGAACTCGAAGGCCTCCGCCAAATCGGCATCGCCCCCATGGAACCTCTGGTCGTCGATCGGGTCCTGCCCCACTCCCCGGCCGCCGCCGCCGGCATCCTCCCCGGCGACGTCATCTTCGGAATCAACGATCAAACCGTCTTCAGCACCGAACAAGTCCGGGACCTCCTCGCCGCCGCCGACGGCCCCGTCCGCCTCACCATCCGACGCGCCGACGACCTCGTCCAACTCAACCTCCGCCCCGTCATTCCCGACGGCACCAACCGCCCCATGATCGGCGTCCAGTGGCGTCCCCCCGACTCCATCCTCACCCACCCCCTCCCCTGGATTCAAATCAAAGACGCCGCTC
>JBDNCR010000143.1:0-5369 GCA_046719555.1 Verrucomicrobiia bacterium
CCCGGCGCTTTCATCCGCAATCCGCCCTTGGCTCCAAACGGACGGCAAGTCCCCTGGGGCATGGTCAACGGCATGGACCGATTTGGGGAGACGCCCAAGATGGATCCTCATCGGATCGAGCATAGTCCTCCCCGGTTTCAAGGGAAGAAACAAACCGATGGAAAACTTGAGGGATCCCGGCCTTGCCAGAGCAGGTGGCAGTCGCTTGTCTGCGAACATGGTGATCCTCGCCCACCGCGCCAATTTGGAAGGTCCCCGGCCGGGTTGCGATAATGGTTTGGAGGACTGTTGTCGGGCCCTTGAGTTGGGATTGGGTCTGGAGACCGACTTGCGCCGTGATCTGCAGGGACGATTCTATATTAGCCATGATCCGGGCTGTTGGACCCCGGCCAACGATTTCGCGGCTTTTGAACCCGTGTTTCGGAAGTATGCGGATCGGGTGCTTGCGATGAATGTGAATGATCTCGGATATGAGCAAGACCTGATCCAGCTTCATGCTTCGGGGGCGCTTGGAGATCGCTGTTTTTACTTTGATTTTGAGTTACTTGAGCCGGTGACTCCGGGATCGGCCCAGCGGCGCCTGAAGTGCCTGCCGGGTGGGGAAAGGATCCCCCTGGCCTCCCGGCTGAGCGACCGGGGCGAACCCCTGGACCAATGCCTGGCCATTCCTGCGGAGGTGGTCTGGGCGGATGAATTCGATTCTCTGTGGATCACGGGGCGAGAGATTGACGCGGTGAAGAAGGCGGGTCGGAAGATTTTTTTGATTTCGCCGGAGCTGCATGGATTTCCGATGGAGGCGGTGCGACGGCGCTGGGCGGACTTCCGAGCATGGGGAGTGGACGGTGTGTGCACCGATTACAGCTTGGCAGCCTGTGATTTCTTTTTAGGCTAAGATCCGATGTCTTTTACGGTTGCGCGGCTGGAAGCGTTCACCAAAGGGTGGTTCATCGGCCATTTTCAGCCAACTTTGGTTGACACCCGGGATGTCGAGGTGGCCGTCAAGCATTACCGCGCCGGAGATGCCGAGGCCGCCCACCATCACCGCATCGCCACGGAGGTCACCGCCATTCTCTCAGGGCGGGTCCGCATGCTAGGGCGGGAGTTCAGTTCGGGGGATGTGGTGAAAATCGATCCCGGCACGTCCACTGCGTTCGAGTGTCTGGAGGACGCAGTGACCGTGGTGGTTAAGCACCCTGGAGTGCCCCAGGACAAATACCCTGACTGAAATGGCTGCGACCACCATCCGGGCTGTTGTATTTGACATGGACGGCGTGCTCATTGACGCCAAGGAGTGGCACTATGAGGCGCTCAACCGGGCCCTCCGGCATTTCGGCTACACCATTTCCCGCTATGACCACTTGGTGACCTTCGATGGCTTACCGACTCGAACCAAGCTCAAGATGCTTTCGATGGAGCACGGTCTGCCCGAGGCGCTCCACGAGTTTCTGAATGCGCTCAAGCAGGAATACACCATGGAAATCGTGCATGCCAAGTGCAAGCCGACTTTCCAGCATGAGTTTGCTCTCTCCAAGCTGAAGCAGGCAGGTTATAAGCTGGCGGTGGCCTCAAACTCGGTCCGGCGCAGCGTGGAGGTGATGATGGAGCGCAGCGCGCTTGCGCCCTATCTGGACACCATGCTGAGCAATGAAGATGTGAAGCACGGTAAGCCCGCTCCGGATATGTATCTGGCCGCAGCGGAAAAATTGGGATTTCCCCCCAGTCAGTGCCTCGTGGTAGAGGACAATCCCAAGGGCATTGAGGCCGCCGAGAAGGCGGGCTGTCCCGTGTTGGTGGTGGATAGCGTGTTGGATGTGACCTTGGATCGGATTCAGAAAGCCATTTGCGAGGAGGAGGGAGGGTGAACATCTTGGTTTTAGCGGCGGGGGGCAGCGAGGCCTTTCAGGCAGCCGGCTACGCCTATCCGAAGAATCTGGTGGAAGTGGCGGGCAAGCCCTTGCTGCAGCACGTCATGGAGAATGTCTCCACTGCGCAGGGGCGACTCATTGTGGTGTTGCGTCGGGATGAAGCGGCCAAGTTCCACACCGATCAAGTGGTGCGACTCCTCGACCCGTCTGCGGAAGTGGTGCTTTCGCCTGTGCCGACCTCCGGTGCCGCCTGCACGGCACTGCTGGCCGCAGGGTTCATTGACCATGAGGAACCCCTGCTTATTGCCAATGGCGATCAACTGCTGCGCCTGGATCATCAGGCTCTGGTGCAAGCGTTTCAGGAGAAGGGCTGGGATGGCGGCATCCCAGTCTTCGAGGATGTGCATCCCAAATATTCCTATGTGAAACTGGGGGAGGACGGCCTGGTAGTAGAAGCCGCGGAAAAACGTCCGATTAGCCGTCTGGCCACCGCTGGACGTTACTATTTCAGTCAGGGCCGCACCTTTGTCCGCGCGGCGCAGCAGATGATCCTGAAGGATGCCCATCTTGATGGCATTTTCTACGTCTGTCCGGCCTACAATGAAGCGGTGCTCGCGGGAGCGCGGATTGGGGTTCTTCCTGTGGAAAAATCAGCCTATCAAAGCCTGTCTACGCCTCAGGGGGTGGAGGCTTTTGCTGCCCCGTTGGCATCCTCGGCGCGCCGTTCATGAAGCTTTTGCTCCGCGCTGGCATGGACCGGGTGGCTGGATGGATTCCGGCTGCGGTCTGGGCTTACGTGTTCAAGTCATTCTGGCGCCGCCCGGAGCTCGCCCAAAAGGCGGGCTACACGGTTTATCCGCGAACCTATTACAATCCGTTTCCCCTGGATGAGGAAATCGATCCGGTCCGACTGGCGCAACCGCGTGAACTGCCGGGGATCGATCTGCGGGTGCCTCAGGCCTTGGCGCTGCTGGACACGTTGGCCGCGTTCTGTGGGGAGTTTCGGCAGTTTCCCCATTTGGAGGACGGGCGCATTGCGTGGTGGATGACCTATCCGACGCTGGACAGCTATGTGCTTTACGCCATGCTGCGGCACCTCAAGCCCCGGCGTTACGTCGAGGTGGGCTGCGGTTATAGCACGCGGATCAGCACGGCTGCCTTGGCCCGGAACAAGGCGGAAGGTGCCGGGTGTGAGGCCGTCTTTATCGAGCCCTTTCCCGGCCCACGGCTGGACGGGGTGGCGATGGAGGGGCGGTTCATCGAGAAAAAGGCGCAGGACGTGGAACTGGACCTGTTCCGGGCGCTGGAGTCTGGCGACGTGCTGTTTTTGGACAACACCCACGTGATGAAATGTCAGAGCGATGTGGAATATGAGTTCCTTCGCGTGTTGCCCTCCTTGAAGCCGGGGGTGGTGGTGCATGTGCATGACATCTTTACGCCGTATGATTATCCTTCGGAATGGATGGTGGGTTCAGGACCGAACCGTGGAGGCAACAATGAGCAGTATAGTTTGGAATGTCTTTTGAGCGGAGGTAGGTGGGAGGTTCTGGCACCGCTTCATCTTCTGAGGCGGGATCACCGCTCGGCCCTCGCTGTTGAGATGAGACAGTCGCCGGACCGGGCCCAAGCGATTTGGATTATTCGGAGGAGTCTGTGAACAACTTGATGAAAGGATTGTTATTCCCTCTGCGACTTGCCCGCCTTGGAATCTCCAACCCGCACGGCTTGCGCGAAGTGTTAGGGGTGGCCGACCATTTGTGCGACTACTTCTTTGACCGCGAGGCTGATGTGAGCACGCTCCCGTTGGTGCGGCTCACGGATTTGGCCGAGGAAGAGATAGGAATTGGGGCAAGCGTTGTTCTGATGCCGGCACTTCGATTCTCCATCACTCCCATTGAGGCCCTGACTTTGGCGGTGCTGGTTCGTACGGTTCGGGCTCGGAGAATTTTTGAGTTTGGCACCCATCGAGGCGTTTCCACCACGCAATTGGCGGCCAACCTGGAGGAGGGTGGGGAGGTGCTGACGCTGGATCTGCCGCTCGACTTCGGTGAGCACGCGCTAGGGGTTGACAACGAGGCGGAGGTCGAAGTGGCCCAATTCAGGAACAAGGGCGAGATGATTCCGTCGGAGCTGCGTTCCCGGATCACCTTTTTGGCGGAGGATTCCGCAAAGTTTGACCCGTCGCCTTATGCCGGGCAGATGGACCTGGTCTTTGTCGATGCGGCCCACACGTTTGATTACGTGAGGAATGATTCAGAGAAGGGGTGGGCGATGTTGCGCGTCGGAGGTATCATTGTCTGGCATGACTGCCGCCCGCAGAGTCCGGATGTGGTGAAGTATCTCAAGCAATGTCCCTATCTGGTGAAGCGGATCGAGGGAACAACGCTGGCCTTTGCCGTGAAACCGGGAGGACCTGGCTTAACCGATTGACCGAGCAGACTTCGGAGTGGCTTTTTCGCTGTCTGATCTGAAGGCACCGCGCTAGGGTCGCGAGATGGTAGAGTGGGATCGCCGATTGAGTTTAGATCAATTGAGGGAGGTGTCCCGCCGCACGACCGAGGGAACGGGCGCGGTCCGATTGGGCAAAAGGCTCAAGATCGGATCGCTAGCAGAGGCACTGAATCCCGGGCCGAATTCTCGGGTTGAACTCGTGCGGTGGATGATTTGTTCAAACTCTGGAGCCACTGGTTTGCAGTGTCCCGTAACTGGATGGGATCTTGATCAAGCGGCCTTGGAGGAGGCTTTGGATGCAGGATGAATTGGCTCAAAGAGGTTTTAAGCGGCCTTCCTTGCCTCTCACTATCGTGGTGCCGATGGCCGGACGGGGTTCGCGCTTTGCGGATGCGGGCTACACCGATCCCAAGCCCCTGATTCCTGTGGGCGGGCGACCCATGATCGAGTGGGTGATTGAGAATATCCGCCCGGCGCGGCCGCATCGGTTTATCTTCATCTGCCTCGAGGAGCATCTCCAGAGGTATCCGCAGGTGCCCAAAAAACTGCGGGAGCTATGCCCAGGTTGCAGCATCGTTCCGGTCCGGGCGGTGACGGAGGGGGCCGCTTGCACGGTGCTTTTGGCCCGGGAGATGATTGATCACGATGGTCCGCTGATGATTGCCAATAGTGATCAAATTGTGGAGTTATCCATCAATGAATATCTTGCGGTGGGGGATGCGGAGGAGGTGGACGGTCTGATCATGACCTTTTGGGCCGATGATCCGAAGTGGTCCTATTGCCGGATGCGGGAGGATGGAACCGTTTCGGAGGTGGTGGAGAAGCAGGTCATCAGCAACGAAGCCACCGTCGGCATCTACAACTTTGCGCGAGGGCGTGATTTTGTCTGGGCGGCCGACCGGATGATCGCTCGCGACCTCCGGGTGAACGGAGAGTTTTACGTGGCTCCCTGTTACAACCAGCTGATTGAAGAGGGGATGAAAGTGGTGGTTGCCCGCACGGGAAAAGAGTCTGCAGGGATGTTTGGGTTGGGCATTCCCAAGGATCTGGAGT
>JBDNCR010000144.1:0-5334 GCA_046719555.1 Verrucomicrobiia bacterium
AGGTTTCCAACTTCGAGCGCTTCGAGGCTCGAAAGGTCACGGCGGCCGGGAGCATGAAGGGTCGTTGGGCGGGTGACTCCCCGAAGCTGAAGTGGACCGACCAGACGCGGACCGGTTGCTCCATGTGGTGGGAGCGTTCCCCTGGTGGAAGGACCATCCAGTGACCCGCGGTGGCTTGATGGCGCACGCCGCGGATGTCCACCACTGCTTTGCCGCGGTCGATCCGCCAGGCGGTCCAATGATGGGCGGGAAACACCCCGCGCAGGGAATCGTCGGGCATCTGCCCGTGGTAGTGGCGCAGGAGCAGCGGACGGAAACACTGCCATGCGCGAAATGCACGGGGAGCTTGTAATGGGTGCGGCAAAATGTCCTAAAAAGGTAACTGAATGCCCTTCGCCTGCAAGTCGAGATTCTTGTCACGGCGATCATTCCCGCGAGATTATTATTCCATGAATCCGGAGCCTTCAGCACGCCCCTCTGTCACAGCGCTGGTTACGGGTGGGGCCGGGGTTTTGGGGCGGGCCATCGTAGATTCCTTGCGCCGAAAAGGGATGCGGGTCTTTTGTAACGATTTGCCCGGGCGTGGTGAAGGGGTCGAGGACTTCCTGGAGGCCGACGTCACTGATGAGCGTCAGGTTGCCGAATTGTTCCGGGAAGCCGAAGCAAGGGGAGGTCAGCCGGTGTCCGTGCTGGTTAACAACGCGGGGATCACCCGAGCCCAGGATATTTTCGAGATGGAACTTTCTGACTGGGAGGAGGTGATGCGGGTCAATGTGACCTCGGTGTTTCTCTGTTCGAAGGAGGCGATGAAGCGTATGCGGACGACGGGCTGGGGGCGGATTGTCAGCATCAGTTCGGTTTCGGGTCAGCAGGGGGCAGTGTATGGACACGCGCATTATTCGGCATCAAAAGCGGCCATTATCGGATTCACCAAAGCGCTGGCACGGACGTCGGCACCGCTGGGGATCACGGTCAATGCCGTGGCACCGGGGGTGATTGACAGCGAGCTGGTGCGCGCGACGCACCATCCGGGGCGGTGCGCAGAGCTTGCGGCGAAGATTCCCCTCGGTTTGGGCACGGCGCAGGATGTGGCTGCGGCGGTGGCGTTTCTCTGCAGCCAGGAGGCGGGCTATATCACCGGTGCGACTCTCGATGTCAACGGCGGTTTATATTTCCGATGAAAACCACACCGACTCATCCATTGGAAAATGATCAAGTCCGGCTCGTGCTGGACAGCCGGGGACGGCTTCTGGAATGGGTTTCCGACGGCCACAACTACGCCGGAGGCACGCCGGTTTGGCGGCTGTATCTCTCGCATGGCCAACGCTTCCAGCTTCCGATTTCGGCAGACCAGTTGGAGGCGGCAGTGACGGGGAACGGGCGGGAACTGCGTTTCTATTATTCCTCGGTCGGAGCGCCGTTAAGTCTGGACGGGGTGGGATTTGAGTTCCGGGTGTGGATCGAGGGCGACGAGGTGCGCTGGCATGCGTCGTTGCACAATGACAACCCGCAGATCGTGGTCAAGGAGCTGCATTTCCCCCTGGTGGGAAATTGCCAACTGCGCGGCGATGAGGAACTGATCACCACGGCCTATGGCGGGCTGCGGCATCCGTCGCCCGCCGGGTTCATCCGCGAACAGTTCCCGCTGCGGCATCACTGGTATTGCAACGAGGATCACGAAGGCCTGCAGGTGCAAAAGGTGTATCCGGGCTGCGATGCCGCGGAGAATTGCTTTGTGATGCCAGGGGTGGATCGTGGACTGTATTTCGGCAGCCACGATCCGACGTTCCGCAATACGGCGCATCTGTGGCGGTTGGAGCCGGGTGACCGGTTGGAGGCCGGGTTTTCCAAGCATCTCTATTTGCGCGGCGGGGATGCCTTGGAGATTGAAGGCTATGTGCTGAGTGCCTACCGGGGCACTTGGCATCAGGCGGCAAACAAGTATGCCGCCTGGGCGCGCGGGTGGTTCCGGCCCGAGCCGCGTCCCTCGTGGATGCGCGGTTACCGCGGCTGGCAGCGGCTGATCCTCAAGCATCAGAACGGCAGGATCCTTTTTCCCTACGACAGCTTTACGCGCATCCGCGAGGCGGGTGCAGCAGCGGGGATTCATTCGCTGTTCATGTTCGGGTGGTGGCCGGGCGGTATGGACCGAATGTATCCTGACTACGTGCCCGATCCGGAACTGGGGGGGGAACAGTCGCTGCGCGAAAACATCCGCCGATTCCAAGATAACGGGGGCAGTGTGATGTTTTACGCCAGCGGACGGCTGGTGGATCGGGAATCGGAATTTTACCGCCAATATGGCTCGGCGCTCGCCATCAAAACCCGCACCGGCGCCGAGGCGCGCGACACCTATCTTTTCGGCAACACGGCCACGATCGAACGCCTCTACGGTGCGGTTGAGTTGGTGCCGATGTGTTTGGATTGTCCGCAGTGGCAGGAAGTCTTGCGCGGCATCATTGACCAAGCGGCGGACTATGGTTGCAAGGGGGTGTTTTTCGACCAACTCGGCCTACAGGAGCTGCCGTGCTGGGACAAAACGCACGGGCATCCCGTGCCCTACGTGACGCAGACCCAGGGCAAGCGCCGGGTGATCTCGGAGCTGCGCGCACACTGCAAATCGCGCGACCCGAACATGGCTTTGGGCGTCGAGGTCTTCGCCGATGCCATCGGGCATTACTTTGATTTCATCCACGGGCTGTATCACCAGAATTACCTGGCGCAAAATCCCGATTATCAACAACGCGGGGAAAAACCGGTCTGCCGCGGGTTTATTGATTTCACCCGTTACATCTTTCCGGAGGTGCTCATTTCCGACCGCGACATCCGCGACGGAAACGATGTCGAGCGTCGGGTGAATTTTGTGCTGACGCGCGGATTGATCCACGATGTGGAAATTCACCGCTGCCGGGAAACCATCGACGCCGTGCCGCATTACCAGGCCTGGCTGGGTGCGATCAATGCTTTGCGCGACCGCCAACCGCACCTGCTTGAGGACACCTACCGCGACACCCTCGGCTTTGAATGCGACAACCCGGAGATCGAAGCGCGCTGCTTCACCGGTCCCGGACGGTTGACGGTCGTGGCCACCCAAAGCCATTTGGAATCGGCTGCCGCCGTCATCCGGGTGCCCGGTGCGCGGCTGCAAAGCTGGGACGGTGCCGGTGGGTTCCGCGTCAGCCGCCGGGACGAACACGTTGCCGCCCTCGAACTCGACCGCCATGCTGTCGCCACGGTGAACTTCTCCATGCCATGAAAATCACCGCCATTGAGCCGCTCATTTGTCATGCCTACCGGACCAACTGGGTCTTTGTCCGCGTGGTGACGGACGAGGGGATCGTCGGGGTGGGCGAGGCCACGCTGGAAATGCGCGAGCTGACGGTGGCGGAGGCGGTGCGCGAATTGCGGCGCATCTTCATTGGGCGCGACCCGCATGAAATCGAGGGGTTGTGGCACCAGGCCTATCGCGATGTCTATTTCCGCGGCGGTCCGGTCTATCAAAGCGCGCTCTCCGGCGTGGAGATGGCGCTGTGGGACATCAAAGGGAAGGCGCTCGGTGTGCCGGTGTGGCAGTTGCTGGGGGGCAAAGTGCGCGACTCAGTGCCCTGCTATGCCAACGGCTGGTTTGCGTCGGCGAAGACGCCGTCGGAATTCGCCGAAAAAGCGCTGGCCGCCGCGGAGTCGGGCTTCGGCGGACTGAAGTGGGATCCTTTCGGCTCCGCGTATCTGGACATCGACCGGGCCCAACTGCACGCCGCTTTGGAGTGCATCGAAGCGGTGCGGTCGGCGGTCGGCGGGCGGGCCGATCTGCTGATCGAGGGGCACGGACGCTTCAACATCCCCACGGCGGTGCGCATCGCGCGTGAACTGGAGCGGTTCGATGTGCTGTGGTTCGAGGAACCGGTGCCGCCGGACAACCTGGAGGCGTTGCTCGAAGTGAAAAACCGCACGCGCGTCCCCATCGCCGCCGGGGAACGGCTTTACAGCCGCTGGGAGGCGGCCCGCTTCATCGGCATGGGCTGTGCCGATTACATCCAGCCCGACGTGAGCCACGTGGGCGGCATTGGCGAGTTGAAAAAGATCGCCGCGCTGGCCGAGGCGCACCACCGCGCCATTTGTCCGCACAATCCCAGCGGGCCGGTGGCCAATGCCGCCACCCTCCAGCTGGCCGCCTGTGTGCCGAATTTTTTCATCCACGAAACGATGGCGGTGGATGTGCCGTGGCGGCGGGAAATCTGCCGCGAGGACGTGCGCCTCGAGCGGGGCCGCATGAACATCCCCAGTGCACCCGGGCTGGGTGTGGAACTCGACGCAGAGGCCATCGCCGCCCATCCCTACGAGGCCCGGGACCTGCGGCACTACCGCGGCGACCTCACCGACATCCGCCCGCCGGATGCGGAGGCTTATTTTGAAATGGGAGACGCCACATGAACGACGTCCTCGAATTTCCACTCCATCCCGACGAAGCGGCTCTCTGGTGGCTCGGCCAGGCGGGTTATCTTGTGCGTTCAATGGGCCTCACTTTGGCCATTGATCCCTATCTTTCCGACTCCGGCGCGGCAGGCGGGCAGATGCGGCGGCTTTACCCACCGCCACTGGATCCGCGCCAGCTGAAGGTGGACATCTTTCTGATCACGCATGACCATGTGGATCACCTCGATCCCGAAACCGTCGGCGCCTACAATCACATGAGCACCACGACTTTCGTCGCTCCCCGCCATGCGGCGGCACACCTTCGTCGGCTGGGTGTTTCGGATGAGCACCTCGTTTCGATTCACGCCGGGGACGTTTGGGAGCACGGCCCGTTGACCGTGCTGGGCACCTTCTGCCTGCCTACGGACAAGTCGGCCCTCGACACCACCGGCTACTGTCTGCGGTTCCGCAACGGCCGGTCGTGCTGGTTTGTTAGCGATACCGCCTGGACGCCGCTGGTGATCAGAGCCGCGCCACGTGATCCGGTGCCGGAGGCGGTGCTGCTGCCTTTCAATGGAAAATTCGGCAATATCAATATCGAACAGGCGCTGGACATCGTTGAGCCGCTCAAACCGCGCTTTATCTTTCCCAACCATCACGACTGCATGCGGCTGAATACGGAAGACCCCGAAAGTTTCCTGTTTTTCGCCACCCGACGCGGGCTGCGGGACGCATGCGTCTTCCCGGCGTTGATGCGGCCTTTTGTCTGGAACGAAACCACCATCGTGCAATGCCCATGAAACTCCATAAGACCCGCGCCGGTGCCGTCGTTGAGAAAGACGGAGGCTATCATCTTCTCGGGGCTGTTTGCTGGGACTCGCTGATCAACCGTGATGACCTGCGCGCCCATCTGAATGATCT
>JBDNCR010000145.1:0-5334 GCA_046719555.1 Verrucomicrobiia bacterium
TTCACCTCCGAAATAATATCGTCCCCCAACATCATCACCTCCCCATGCTTCACCTTGGCCACAAACCGACCCTTGTTCGTCGTCCCCAAAATCGTCCCTCCCAGATGAGCAATCCCTGCCGTATTCCCATCGTCCAACACCCGGTAGCTCACCGGATGCAACAATCCCTCATACCCATCATGGAAACCCAGAATCTCCCACCCATCAATCGCCGCCGACTTCGTCACCGCCCGGATCACCGCGTTCAAACCCGGACAATCCCCGCCACTGGTTAATACTCCAAGTCGCCGTTGCTGCTTCATGGTCTTCCTCCGTCGAATCGCGCCGAAGCTAGGAAATCCCGTGCCGCATAGCAAGCCTTGGCTATTAAAAATTATTTTCCAAAACCAGAATCATTCGCCTGAAAAACTGATAGTTGACCCCACCCTTTTACACCGCCATCGCTCGGATCATCGGCAAAGCCCGATACGCCCCATCCAAGTCCAAGCCATACCCCACCACATATTCATTACCAATGTCAAACCCCACCCAATCCGCCTCGCATTCCACACAACGCTTCACCTCCTTCCGCAGCAACACACAGATCCGCACCTCCTTCGCGCCGGCAGCCCTCAAATGCCCCTGCACCTTGGACAACGTTAAACCCGTATCCAAAATATCGTCCACAATCAAAACCCGCTCCCCCCTCAAACGCTCGCCCAACGCCGGCAGCCCCGCCAATTTTCCCGTCGATGAGGCTCCCTCATAACTCGAAACCGCCCAGCACTCGATCCGAACCGTTGGCCGCAGCTGCCGCACCAGATCCACCAAAAAGAAAATGCTCCCGTTCATCAATCCCACCACGGTCACTGGCTCCGACCCGTAGTATCCCTCAATCTCTGCCGCCAAAGCCCGCACCCGCCGCGCAATCCGGGCAGCCGAAATCAATGAACGTCCCGGAAGCTTCACAAACAACCTTGGTTTCCCGCGCCCCGCTACACCCGTAACCGCTTCAACTCATGCTCGATCTTGGCCGCCATCTCCGAACCCGGAGCCAGCGCCAGTCCCCTCTCCCAGGCCGCCCGGGCCGCCTCAGGCTTTTTCGTCTGTTTGAACGCCAAACCCGCATAATAAAAAATCGCCTGCCGCGTCGCCGCGGACAATCCATGGTCCCCTTCCTTCAATTGTCTCACCAAAACCTCAAAATCCGCCCGCGCATTATCTCGCCGGTTCACAAACGCTGGCAGATGAAAATTGTTCACCGCCCGAATGAAGCGCACCGCCGGTTGATCGGGCGCTCCCTCCACCGCCGCATCCATCGTTCTCAGCCCATCCTTGAGATAACTCAGCTTCGACGGCCCGGGAAACGCATCCCGACTGGCCAACGTGTAGGCGCTCCCCAAATAGGCCTTCAATAAATGATGCTCCGGATGCGCCTCCAGCGCCGCCTCCAACCGCGCCACCAGCTCCTTCGTCGCTCGTTTATCTCCCTTCTCCGCCCGTTGATGCAAATCGTGCACCGCCACAATCTCCGGATCCTTGAACGGATCCACCTCCACGGCGGAAACCCAACCTGCACTGCAAACCGCCAACACGGCCACCAGCCAACCTGACATCCAACCATCTTTGAGACCCACCCCGGAAATGCAACCGAGAAAATCGTCCAACTATCCCCTTGGTTTCATCACCGGACCTCGACTAACTTCCGCCCATGAACCGAGGTCCCGTCTCCCAATTTATCCAACACCACTACCGCCATTTCAACGCCGCCGCCCTCGTCGATGCCGCCAAGGGCTACGAACGTCATCTCGCCGAAGGCGGAAAAATGATGGTCACCCTCGCCGGGGCCATGAGCACCGCCGAACTCGGCGTCTCCCTCGCCGAAATGATCCGCCAAGACAAAGTCGCCATCATCTCCTGCACCGGAGCCAACCTCGAGGAAGACCTCATGAACCTCGTCGCCCACTCCCACTACCGCCGCATTCCAAGCTACCGCGATCTCACCCCCCAAGACGAATGGAAACTCCTCGAAGGTGGTCTCAACCGGGTCACCGACACCTGCATCCCCGAAGAAGAAGCCTTTCGCCGCCTCCAAAAACATATCTTCCAACTCTGGAAAGCCGCCGATACCAACGGGCAACGTTTTTTCCCCCACGAATTCATGTTCCAAATGGTTCAATCGGGAGTCCTCGAACCCTACTACGAAATCGATCCCAAAGACTCCTGGATGGTCGCTGCCGCCCAAAAAAATCTCCCGATCATCGTTGGCGGCTGGGAAGACTCCACCATGGGCAACATCTTCGCCTCCTACGTCATCAAAAACGAACTCCGCGCCACCACCATGAAAAGCGGCATCGAATACATGGTCTGGCTGGCCGATTGGTACCGCGCCAACAGCGCCGGTAAAGGCGTCGGATTCTTCCAAATCGGAGGCGGCATCGCCGGAGACTTCCCCATCTGCGTCGTCCCCATGATGTATCAGGACCTCGAATGGCACGACGTCCCCTTCTGGTCCTACTTCTGCCAAATCAGCGACTCCACCACCAGCTTCGGCTCCTACTCCGGTGCCGTCCCTAATGAAAAAATCACCTGGGGCAAACTCGGCATCGACACCCCCAAATACGTCATCGAATCCGACGCCACCATCGTCGCTCCCCTCATCTTCGCCTGGGTCCTCGGCTGGTGATCGCCACGCAAAAACCATTGCCAAACTGCCCCCTGCCCACTAGCCTCCTCCCCTCCGCAAGGCTTCGCACCCTTAGCTTAGTGGTAGAGCGCCACCTTGACACGGTGGAGGTCAGAGGTTCAAGTCCTCTAGGGTGCACCATCCCCTCCGCATGGGTCACCTGATCCACATCGCCCGCTTCGCCTGGCCCTACCTCCGCCCTTATTGGCCACGGCTCCTCCTCGGCATCCTCTGCGGCATCATCTTCGGCCTCATCCACGCCGGTTTTGTCGCCGCCACCAAACTCATCATCGACCGCCTCACCGGGATCCCCGCCCTCTCCCTCGCCGCCGACAGTTGGCTCTCCCAAAACGCCCCCGCCCTCCTCCGCTTTCTCGATCAGACCTTCACCACCACCGTCAACACCCTCCTGCCCCTCATGGGACAACCCCTCACTCTCACCCAAATCATCGGCGGGGCCCTCTTCCTCCCCACCCTCGTCGCCATCCGCGCCATCACCGGCTACCTCGGCAACTACTCCATGTGCTGGGTCAGTGAACGCGCCGCCAGCGACCTCCGCTGCGATATCCTCGCCAAGCTCAACTCCCTCTCCCACGAATTCTTCAACAAATCCAAATCCGGCGACCTCATGACCCGCGTCCACGGCGACACCCAAGCCATCGAATCCTGCGTCGGCTCCGGCTTCGCCGACCTCATCAAAGAACCGATCACCATCCTCAGCATCATCGCCATGCTCCTCTGGATCAACCCCATCCTCGCCCTCGTCGGACTCCTCTTCCTCCCCCTCTCCATCCTCCCCGTCGCACGCCTTGGCAAAAAAATGCGACGCGCCTCCCAAGCAAGCCTCGACGCCGTGATCAGCCAGGCCAACCTCCTCCTCGAATCCCTCGCCGGCATCCGCACCATCAAAGCCTTCGGCCTCGAAGAGATCCAAGTGGCCAAATTCCGCGCCCACCAACGCCAGGTCGTCCACCACAACATGAAACGGACCCAAGCCCGCGAACTGGTCAACCCCTCCATCGAACTCGCCTCCTCCCTCGGCCTCGGCCTCCTCATCCTCTTCGTCGTCGCCTCCTCCACCCAAATTGCTGACATCGGCGGATTCATCATGGGTCTCGTCCTCATCGGGAACCCCGTCAAAAAACTCGCCCGCCTCCACGTCCTCATCAAACAAACCTCCGTCGGTGTCGACCGCCTCACCGAAATCCAACAGCTCGTTCCCTCCGTTCAAGATCCCCCCCAACCCCTGCCCCTCCCTTCGTTTAGCCGACATCTCCAATTCCACCACGTCTCCTTCGCCTACGACCAAACCCTCGTCCTGCGCAACCTCGACCTCACCATCCCCAAAGGCACCAAACTCGGCATCGCCGGCGAATCCGGCTCCGGTAAAAGCAGCCTCGTCAACCTCCTCTTCCGCTTCTACGACCCCACCTCCGGATCCATCACCCTCGACGACATCGACCTCCGCCACCTCCGCACCGCCGAACTCCGCCAACTCATGGCCCTCGTCAGCCAAGAGATCGTTCTCTTTGACGACACCGTCGCCAACAACATCGCCTTCGGCAAACCCAACGCCTCCCGAGACGAAATCATCCAAGCCGCCCGCGATGCCGGTGCCCACCTCTTCATCGAACAACTCCCCCACGGCTACGACACCCTCATTGGCGAACGCGGCGTCCTCCTCTCCGGCGGTCAACGTCAACGCCTCGCCATCGCCCGCGCCTTCATTCGCAACGCCCCCATCCTCGTCCTGGACGAAGCCACCGCCTCCCTCGATTCCCACGCCGAGCAAGAAATCCAGACCACCATCGACCACCTCACCCAATCCCGCACCGTCATCTGCGTCGCCCATCGACTCAGCACCCTCCAATCGATGGACCGCATCATTGTCCTCGCTCAAGGCCAAATCGTCGAATCAGGCACTTACTCCCAACTCCTCCACGCCGACGGCCCCTTCGCCCAACTCGCCGCCAAGCAAGGCCTACGCCCCTCCTAACCCCTCCCCTCCCTCCGCTCCTCCAGCCCGCACAGTTGGCAAAACTCCACCCGCCACGTATTCTTCCACCAAACTTCATGATCAGTTCCTCCGACCCCTCCATCAAAATCGGCAACGAACGCCTCGTGAAACTCACCGAAAAGGCCGCCGCTCGCCTCGCCGCCCTTCTCACCCGCCAAAAGCGACCCGATGGCGCCCTGCGGGTTGCCGTCCTCGGCGGAGGCTGCTCCGGACTTCAATACAAAATGGACCTCGTCAACGGGCCCGCCCCACGCGACATCCTGGTTGAATCCCGAGGCGTCCGCATCGTTGTTGACCCCAAATCGGCCCTCTTCGTCAGCGGCTCCGAAATCGACTACAGCGATGACCTCCAAAAAGGTGGATTCAAAGTCACCAACCCCAACGCTGTCGCCCACTGCTCCTGCGGCGAAAGCTTTGCCGCGTGAACGCCACCCCCACCGCCCCCGACCCCTTCTCCCTCCTCGGCCTCCCCCCGCGCCCCTGGCTCGACCCCGACGCCATCGACTCCGCCTTCACCCAACGCGCTGCCGCCTCCCATCCCGACCAGCACCCCACCCCCGAAGCCAAAGCTCACGCCGTGCGCATCGCCGCCGACCTCGCCAACGCCCATCGCACCCTCAAAAAAATCTCCTCCCGTCTGGGCGCCCTCCTC
>JBDNCR010000146.1:0-5311 GCA_046719555.1 Verrucomicrobiia bacterium
CAAACGAAAACTCCCCACCAAACCGTAGCCCCCCAGACCCCACCTCGAACCCCGTCTCACCCCGCCGCATCACATTCTCTGCCGTGTGAAACTCCCCGGCCTGCAAAGCCTCCTCGATCGTCAGCACCGGCGTCAACGGTTCATACTCCACCACCATCGCCTTCGCCCCCTCCCGACACGCCTCGGGTGTCTCCCCCACCACCGCAGCCACAACCTGCCCCACAAATTCCACCCCCTCCTTCGCCAATAGCGGTTCATCGTGCCGCACCGCCCCCGTGTCATTCATCCCCGGCACATCCTCCGCCAGCAAAACCTTCACCACCCCCGGAACCTTCTCCGCCGCCGACCGGTCCCGACGCAGAATCCTCGCCCGAGCATGAGGCGAAACCACCGGCCACACATGCAACGCCTTGGCCACCTCCGCCTCGTCGTCCACATAACGCGCAGACCCATCGACATGTTTCGTCGCACTCTCGTGCCTCGGACATTCCCAACACGGTGCCCTCGGCAAATCCGCCAACCGAACCGCCACCTCCTTCCGTTCCGGCTCCGCCACAAACCCCCGCCACAACTCCACCGCCACCCGGCTCCGGAACTCCTTTGTTCCGCGTCCGTCCGTAATCGGCTCAAAACTCCGCCCAATCACCTCAGCCACCTCCTCCACCCCCTCCACACCCCACACCTTGCCCACCAACAATCTCTCCGCCTCCGACACCGCCAATGGTGTCGCCGCAACCCCCCCATACCCAATCCCCGCTCGCACCACCCGCCCGGCCTCGTCCAAATCGACGCAAAAACCCGCCGAAACAATACTAATATCCATCTCCCGCCGTTTGGACACCTTAAACGAACGCGCCACTCGACGCCCTGCTGCCCGCGGAATCCACACCGACCGGATCAACTCCCCCTCCTCCAACACCGTCTTTCGATAACCCGTAAAAAAATCTCGCAACGCCACCTCCCGCTCGCCATTTGGCGAAACCAACCGCAACCGCGCCCCCAATGAAATCAGCACCGGTGCGGTATCCCCAATCGGCGATGCCGTCGCCAAATTCCCCCCCAACGTCGCCCGGTTCCGAATTGGCCGCGAGGCAAACCAGCGCAACATCTCATAAAAACTCGGAAACCGCTCGCGAACCACCGGCATCACATCGGTCAAAGACACGCCACCTCCCAACTCCACAAAGTCATCCCCCACCCTCACCTCCTGGAGCTCCCTGACCCGACCCAGCCCAATCCAAACCGGATATCGCCGGAACATCTTCGCCACCCAAACCCCCACCTCAGTCCCTCCAGCGACCCACACCGCCTCCGGAAACCGCTGCCGCAGCTCAAAAAACTCGGCCAGACTTCCTGGCTGAAAAAATCGTTCCTCACCGTTCCCGAACGCCACCCCATTGGCCGGCACCTCTGCCTTCTCCAACCGTTGTCCAAACGGGTCCCCCTTCTTCTCCTCCTCGCTCGCCGAAAGCCAAGCCGCACGTGCCGCGTCGCGAATCGGTCGGTATCCGGTGCAGCGACACAAATTTCCACTCAACGTCTCATGAAGATCCTCAACCGTTTCAATCCCCTCCCGGTAATAACCCTCAAACAACGACGTCACAAAACCCGGCGTGCAAAAACCACACTGCGACCCATACTGATCGACCATCGCTCGCTGAACCGGATGAGGCCCTTCCAACCCGATTCCCTCCACCGTCCACACCTCCCGACCCTCCATCGTTGCCAACATGGCAATACAACTGTTCACACTCCGAAACACACACCTGCCGCCCGGCTCCCGATCAACCACCACCACCGTGCACGCCCCGCAATCCCCCTCCGCACATCCCTCCTTGGTGCCGGTCCAATTTCCACGACGCAACCACTCCAACAGCGTCATGTTGACCGAACACCCCCGGGCCTCAACCCGCCTCCCGTTCAACGTCAACACGATCCGGTCCGTAACGTCCATCACCTGTCCCCTCAGCTGCCCACTGGCAACCCCTGCGCCGCCATGCCCGCCAACGTTGCCGGCACCACCTCAGCCAAATCCTCCACCACTTCAAACCCACCCTCCCCTCGCCACGGAGCCAACATCTCAATCAATGGCCCCCAAAAACCCTCTCCGTCCTGCCGATTAAACACCACCACCGGCTTGCCCGCCATCAAACGGCTCTGCTGACTTTTAAAAATCATCAACGCCAACATCTCCTGCACCGTCCCGGCACCACCCGGAAAGATCACAAAAGCATCCGACCGCTCAATCATCACCTCCATCCGCGTGTAAATATCTGGCCGCAGCCAAAAACTCGACAACCCTTCCGGGAGACCCTCCAGCTCAATGATGTGCGGCACGTTCGAACCACCGGTCCATCCCCCAGCCTCCACCGCGCCCCGCACCACCGCACCCATCACCCCAGAATTCCCCGCTCCCGACACACATCCCAAACGCTCCTCCGCCAACATTTGTCCCAGCCGATACCCATCCCGCAAATAACCCTCCTCCTCAATCGAAGCTGAACAAAACACACACACATTTCCCCGGTGCCCCGCCGGCAACGGCCCTTCAAAAGATTCACACGCCCGACTCCCCGACTTCTCCCGTCCCGGATCCGGCACCCCATTCCTCCGCCCACCCTCCAGCAACGCCACAACCTCCTCCGGCTGTCGAGCCGTCAGTAAATAATCCGACACCCGTTGCCGAATCGTCCCCTTCCGATGCAAATGCGAAAGCAGCGCAAACAATCCGTCCCACGACCCGTCCGAATTCATCACCACCGTCGGCTTGCCTGCCAAATTCCGATCAAACGTCTGGTACCCCACAAAAACCGACACCGCCTTGAAAAAATCCTCCAGCGTCGCCCCCGGCATAAAGACAAACGCATCCGACTCCACAATCTTCCGCTCAATGTTGGCCAACGAAATCCGCTGATCCCCATTCGAATTGTAGATATCCCAGCCCTCCTTGAACAAATGATAGAGCAAGCGG
Organism: Verrucomicrobiia bacterium; assembly: GCA_046719555.1. GTDB lineage: Bacteria > Verrucomicrobiota > Verrucomicrobiia > Methylacidiphilales > CALFVM01 > CALFVM01. The sequence goes on from JBDNCR010000146.1 coordinate 2,972, forward strand.
GCCCGCACCTCTCGGTTCCCATCCTTCTCCCCGGTGACTCGTCCTGCTAAGCGAACAATTGGCATACCTTCATCCTCACACGGCCATTCCTTAATCAAACACTTCCCGGAAACCTAATCCCGGCCCATCCCTTCGCAATAGCAACTTCCGCGCCGCTCCGTGTCTTATATCCCAAACACCTCCTCCCCAACCCACACCGGCCCGCAGCTCACCTCTCCATCCCCCGTCCCCCCGCCCCAGGGCCCCTTCACCCGACGACCTAATCCGTCAGGCCACCGCTTTCCCTCGCAACAAAGCCATCGCGTAATCCCGGTTCATCCGCGCAATATGCTCCACGCTGATCTGCTTGGGACACGCCGCCTCACACTCATACTGGTTCGAACAATTACCAAAACCCTCCACATCCATCTGCTTCACCATCCGAATCACCCGCCGATCCCGTTCGGGCTGTCCCTGCGGCAGATGGCCCAAATGCGAAATCTTGGCTGACGTGAAAAGCATGGCCGACGCATTCTTGCACGCCGCCACACAAGCTCCACACCCAATACAAGCCGCCGCATCAAACGCTTTATCCGCATCCGCCTTCGGAACGGGCAACGCATTGGCCTCCGGAGCCGCACCCGTGCTCACCGAGATAAATCCGCCCGCCCGAATAATCCGATCCAAAGCTGATCGATCCGTTACCAAATCCTTCTGAACCGGAAAAGGTTTCGCCCGGAAAGGCTCCACCGTAATGGTGTCCCCGTCCGAAAAACTACGCATGTAAATCTGGCAACTGGCGGTCCCCCGGCCCTTGCCATGCGGAATCCCATTGATCACCAGAGAGCAAGAACCGCAAATCCCCTCCCGACAATCGTGATCAAAGGCAATCGGCTCCTCCCCTTTCCGGATCAAACTCTCATTCACCACATCCAACATCTCCAGAAAAGACATGTTCGGATTGAGACCATGGGCCTCGTAATCAACCATCCTGCCCACCGCGTTCGGCGAGGCTTGCCGCCACACTCGCAAATTCACTCTCATCACTTATAGCTCCGCGTTTGCAACTTCACTTCTTCATACACCAACGGCTCTTTGTGCAGCGTCGGCTCCACCCCCGACCCCTTCCACTCCCAGCACGACACATACGCATACTCATCATCATGTCGCAGCGCCTCCCCATCCGGGGTCTGACTTTCCACCCGGAAATGTCCCCCGCACGATTCCCTCCGATCCAACGCATCGCGACACATCAACTCGCCCAACTCCAAAAAGTCCGCCACCCGCCAGGCCTTCTCCAACGCCTGATTGATTCCCTCCCCTTGACCGGGCACGCAAGCATTCGTCCAAAACTCCTCCCGCAACTGGGGAATCAGCTTGAGCGCCTCCGTCAATCCCTCCTCACTGCGTGCCATCCCGCAATAATCCCACATCAGATGTCCGAGACGCTTGTGAATTGAATTCACCGTCTCCTTACCTCGCAGCGCCAGAAGCCTTTTAATCTTCTCCTCATTCTCCCGCAAGACCGCTTGAAAGGGAGCCGAGTCCGCCTTCGGTCGGGCCCCAGACAACTGCGTCGCCAAATAATCTCCAATCGTGTACGGCAACACAAAATAACCATCAGCCAACCCCTGCATCAAGGCACTGGCCCCAAGCCGATTCGCCCCGTGATCCGAAAAATTGGCTTCCCCCGCCACAAATAGACCCGGGATATTGCTCATCAAATTATAATCCACCCACAACCCGCCCATGGTGTAATGCACCGCCGGATAAATCCGCATCGGAACCTTGTAAGCATTTTCCCCGGTAATCTCGTGGTACATGTCGAACAAGTTTCCATAACGCTCGCGCACCGCGTCCTCCCCCAGCCGACCGATCGCATCGGCAAAATCGAGATAGACCCCCAACTTCCCGGGTCCCACACCCCGCCCCTCGTCACAAACCTCTTTCGCTGCCCGCGACGAAATATCCCGTGGAGCCAAATTTCCGTAACTCGGATACTTCCGTTCCAGATAATAATCCCGATCCTCCTCCGGAATCTCCGCCGGAGGCTTATCACAATCCTCCTTCTTCTTTGGCACCCACACCCGGCCATCGTTCCGCAAAGACTCCGACATCAACGTCAGCTTCGATTGATAGTCCCCGGAAACCGGAATGCAGGTCGGATGAATCTGCGTGTAGCACGGGTTCGCAAACAGCGCCCCCCGCTTGTGCGCCCGCCACGCCGCCGTCGCATTCGACCCTCTCGCGTAAGTCGAAAGATAAAAAACATTCCCATACCCCCCCGTCGCCAACACCACCGCATCGGCCGCATGCACCGTCAACTCACCCGTCACCAAATCCCTGGCCACAATCCCCTTC
>JBDNCR010000147.1:0-5281 GCA_046719555.1 Verrucomicrobiia bacterium
CGACGGGGATGCGCTCGTATTGGCGGCGGATGGCGATTTCCCGGAACTTTTCGTGTTCGAAGAGTTGGACGTGGACGAGGCGGGCGGAGAGGATGGTGAAGGCTCCGGAGAAGGCGAGAACGACCAAGAGGATGCGGAAGCGGAGGGCGTTCACCGGGGGCCTCCTTCCATGGCGGTGATGTGGGCGGGCGCGCGCCGGAGTTGGGGAGCTTCGACAGGGAGTTGGGGCAGGGAGTCGATGGGGACGAGGTTGAGGTTGAGGTAGACGATTTGGTTTTGCAGGCTGCCGGGGCTTTTGCGCTGGGCGACTTGGGCGCCGAGGGCGAGGTTGCGTTCGCGGGCGGATTTGATTTTGCGGTCGAGGTCAGCGACTTCGTTGGCGAGTTCTTGGATGCGGACTTGGGTGAAGACGAAGATGAGGGCAAAGGCGGTGAGGATTCCCGCGGCGGTGATGAGGAAGACGAGTTTTTTGCGGGATTGGGCGACGGAGCGCCGGAGTCGATTGCCGCTCATTGCCGGATCGCCCCCCTGAGGCGTGCGCTGCGGGCGCGTGGGTTGGCCGCGATTTCTTCCGGGGAGGGGTCGATGCGGCGGAGTTTGCGGAGGCAGTAGTCGGGGTTGGGGTGCCCGAAGGCCATGCCGGGGGAGCGGATTTCGGGACGGGAGTGGTGGTCGATGAAGTGTTTGACGCGGCGGTCTTCGAGTTCGTGAAAGGAGATGACGGCGAGGCGTCCCCCAGGGAGGAGGGCGGAGGGGATGGCGGCAAGGGCTTGGTCAAGGGCACCGAGTTCGTCGTTGACGGCGAGGCGAAGGGCTTGGAAGGAGCGGGTGGCCGGATGGATGCGTGAGCCGCGACGGCCGCCGACGGTTTGTTCGATGAGGTTGGCGAGGGCGAGGGTGGAGGTGATGGGGGCGCGGGCGCGGGCGGCGACGATGGCGCGGGCGATGGACCGGGCGTGGCGCTCGCCGCCGAGGTCGAAGAGGAGCCGGGCGAGGTCTTGGGAGGGGAGGTGGTTGACGAGGTCGGCGGCGGTGGAGGGGTTGCGGTGGGGGTCCATCCGCATGTCGAGGGGGCCGTCGTTTTGGAAGCTGAACCCACGTTCGGGCTGGTCGAGTTGGGGCGAGGAGACGCCGAGGTCGAGGAGGATTCCGTGAAATCCTCCTTCGCGTTGTGCCACGGTGCCCAGGTCCCTGAAGTTCATGTGTTCGATGATCAGTTGCCCGGAGTGGAGGTGCGGGGCGAAGCTCCGGGCGGCTTCGACCGCTGCCGGGTCTTGGTCCAATGCAACAACCCGCGCCCCTGCTTGGAGCAGGGCCGCGGTGTGTCCGCCTCGGCCAAAGGTGCCATCGAGGAACCGCGCCCCGGCGCGGGGTTCCAGCACCGTCAAAACTTCGTTCAGCAGGACGGGGCGGTGCATGCCGCCGACGTCAGCCCTTGACGCGAAGGCTGTCGCTTCGCGTGGGGCGGCGCAGGCCGACCAGCTCGTAGGCGTTGCGCCTGGCGAGCCGGACCGTGACCTGGCCGGAAATTTCTCCTTCCATGTTGCGTTGGGTCGAAAACCCGATGGCCAAAGTGCGTCTCCCGTGTTGGTTTGTCTCCATCTTCGTTTGCGTCCGGTTATCGGTTGATTGATCCCGTTGGCTTGGAAGCGGAGACGGGACCTTATCTCCGCTGCTCCTCCCCGGTTTGGAGCGGTGTTGGTCGAGGGAACATGATGTCCCAACAGCCGTTGACCCGCTCCCGTAACTGGTTCCGGTGCGACTTGCCCCGGATGAGGAAAGGTGGGGTTCGGCGAACCGGGCCGGGAGGCGGCACGGGAGGCCGAGCAAGGGTGCGAAGGGTCACAGTCCAACCTCCGCAAAGATTTGATCGACGCTGACGTCGGCAGCCGCGCGGGCTTCCCAGGTTTCAGCGTCCCAGATTTGGAAGTGGTCAAGGCGTCCGACAAGCATGGCTTTGCGGGTGAGGCGGGCGCGGTGGCGGAGGCGTTCTTTGATGAGGATGCGGCCTTGTTGGTCGAACTCGACGGTTTGACTGGCACTGGCGAGGTCTTGGAGCCGCTGGCGTCGGGGGTCGCCCATGGGGGCGTCTTTGAGTTTGTCCATTTGGCGAGCCAGCCAGGAGGCGGGGAAGACTTTGAGGCAGGGGTCGGAGGCGGGCATGACGATGAGGCGACGGTCGTGGCGTTCGGAGCGCCATTCGGAGGGGACGGTGAGGCGACCTTTGTCATCGAAAGCGTGGGGGAAAGAGTCGGCGTAGACATCGGCCAAGGGGCTGGGGAGTTGGGTGAAGGGTTCCACGGTTTGACTTTTCCCTACAAGTTGCCCCACTTTGAACCACAATGCCCCACCACTGGTCAATTGAAATCTGTGTTGGTCGTTGATTTTGCGCGGTTTAGCGGGAATTTACGGGTCGGTGTGTGAAAAGGGGAGGGGCCCGGGGGTTGGGGTGGGTCAGGCGGGCGGGAGGGAGGGAAGGGGAGACTGGGTCTTGACCGGCTTGGGGTTTCTGGGTTTTGCTGGCGGGGTGAAGGGGTGGATGGTTGTGTTGGGGTTGTTGATGGTGCTGCCGGGTCGAGAGGGATGCGGTCAGGGACGACCGGCGTTGTTGCCGGCGCGGGTGGAGATGATTTTACCGACGCCGAATGATGCGATTTGGCGGGAGGATTGGGCCGGTTTTTTTATGCCGACGAGTAGTGGTCGGTTGTTTTCGGGGGCGTATGGGTTTACGCGGTCGACGGAGCCGGAGCCGCCGAAGTTTTTTAATCAGTTTCACGAGGGGATCGATATCCGGCCGGTGCGGATGGATGCGAATGGGATTGCGTTGGATCCGGTGTATGCGGCGTTGGACGGGGAGGTGGTGTATGTGAATTTGCGGGCGAATAAGTCGAATTACGGGATTTATGTGGTGGTGATGCATCGGTTTGCGGAGGGGGATGCGTTTACGTTATATGGGCATTTGGCGTCGGCGTCGGTGAAGGCGAGGGATCGGGTGCGGGCGGGACAGACGATCGGGCGGGTGGGGTTTACGGGGAATGCGCAGCGGGCTCGGCCTCATTTGCATTTTGAGTTTGCGTTTTTGATGAACCGGCATTGGCCGCAGTGGTGGGAGCGTCACGGGCAGAGGCGCCCGGATGATGTGAATGAGCATGGGATGTGGAATGGGAATAATTTGAATGGGGTGGATCCGATTCCGATTTTGAAGGCGCACCATGCGGGGCGGGCGTTGACGTTGGGGGATATTTTGCGGCGGGAGGAGCATGTGTTTACGGTGCGGGTGCCAGCGAGTCGTCATTATTTTGATTGGCAGCTCCGGTTTCCGCAGATGGTGGAGGGGGGTATTTCAGGGCCGACGCCGGTTTCGTGGGAGGTGGCGTGCAATCGGATTGGGATGCCGCTGCGGTTTCGGAGGTCGAGTCGGTCGGCGCCGCCGGGGGGTGAGTTGGTGTGGTTTGATTTTTCGCGGTCGTGGCAGGATTCGTTCTGTCGGAACATTGTGGTGCGGACGGGGCCGAAATCGGCGGAGTTGACGGAGAATGGGAAGGGTTGGTTTCACGGGATTTTTTATTTGCCGCAGGATGACCGGGCGCCGAGGGCTTCTCCGGTGGGGTCGAAGCGGTGAGAGGATGGCTGGTGTGGGTGGGGCTGGCGGTGGTGCTGGCCGGGGAGGGGCGGGGTGCGGGTCCGCAGCCGGTGTTGCTGCCGGTGGAGGAGCATGTGCCGGAGGTGATTGTGGATTTGCGGTATGCGACGCCGGATAATTTTACGCGGCGGCCGGTGTATGATCCGGGACGGGCGCGGGCGTTGTTGAGGCGGGAGACGATTTTGAAGTTGCGTGGGGTGGTGCGGGATTTGCGGATGCAGGGTTATCGGTTGATTATTCTGGATGCGTTCCGGCCGCGGTCGGCGCAGTTTAAGTTGTGGGCGGCGAATCCGAATGCTGATTTTTTGGCCGATCCGCAGGAGGGTTCGAGGCATTCACGGGGAACGACGGTGGATGTGTGGTTGGCGGATCGGGAGGGTCGACCTTTGGAGAAGCCGTCGGAGTTTGATGAGTTTTCGCCGCGAGCTTCCCATGATTTGGCGACGGCTTCGCCGTTGGCGAGGAAGCATGTGACGGTGTTGCGGAATGCGTTTTTCAAGAATGGGTTCAGCGGGGTGGAGAATGAGTGGTGGCATTATGATTTGCGGAATTGGGCCGATTTTCCGCTGTTGGATGAGGAGCCGTTTTGAGAGAATGGGAGGATGATGTTGCGGGTGGTCGGTTTTGTGTTGTGTTTGGTGGCAGGGTTGGCGGCAGGGTATGCGACGCGGGCGTTGTTGAAGGGGGAGGCGCCGGAGGGGCCGAGGACCGATGAGGTGGGGCAGGGGGTCGGTGAGCGGTAGGTCCGAGGTTTTGGGTGGGAGTTAGTGACCGGATTCGGAGAGGGTTTTTTTGTAGCCTTCGGGAAGGGTGAAGGCGTCGGGAGGCGGGGGTGCAAGTTTGAGGTCCCGGACTTGCATGAGGAGGGTGTCGGGAGGGATGCCGGGTTCTTCTTGTCCGGCTTGGAGGGCCAGAACGAAGTTGCGACGGAGTTTTTCGAATTGGACGGCGGCCCCGCCCCAGAAGGTGCCGGCAACGGGGGTGGCGGCGAGGAGGTCGGGTTCGCCTTGGAAGAGGGCGCGGTCTTTGGCGGGCCAGTCTTTGAAGCGGGTTTCGATTTCGTTTTGGTGGAAGGTTTCGAGGAGGGTTTGGGCTTGGGCCAGGGGCCCTTGGAGGGGGGCGACCCAGAGGGTGCCGAGGCGTTTGTCATCGGCCCAGAGTTCAAGGCCGATGGCGCTGTGTCCGGCGAAGGTGCGGGGGTTGGGAGCTTCTTTGAGTTGGACGGGTGGAGCCTGGGCCGGGGGAGGTTCTTCGGGTGGCGGTTCTCCGCTGTCGGGAGCGGGTAGGGGTTCGTGGGGGAGGGTGAGGGGTTCTTCGGTGTAGGTTTGGTCGGCGGGGTTGAGGTTCCAGGCGACACCGAGGTCGAGGCGAACGATTCGGATTTGGGGGGCATCGGCACCGATGTCGGACATCATTTTGGCGAAGTCGGAGCCGGGGTCGGCGGTGACTTCGGTGCGTTGTTTTTTGGGGGTGGTCCAGGTGCGGGTGACGGCACCGCCGAAGGCGACGGTTTCGAGGAAGAGGGCGTCCTCGGCGCGGAGTTGGGAGTGGAGGAGGGCGAGGGCGGTGAGGGAGAGGAGGATTCGCTGCAGGGTGACGAGCACGGGGGGAGGTTACGATAGGAGGGAGGTGGAGGCG
>JBDNCR010000148.1:0-5275 GCA_046719555.1 Verrucomicrobiia bacterium
TTTTGGCAAGCGCTGGTATTGCTCCTGGGTCTGCGGCTGCGGCGGGTTGGCCAACACCTTTGGCGATCCGTGGCGGCAGAACTCCGACAAATCGCTCCGCGCCTGGAAAATCGAGCGCTGGATGGTACATTCCGTCCTGGTCGTGATTGTCCTGCTAACCGCCCTGCTGTGGTTCGAGCCCCATCTGCCCTCTTTTGCCAAAGGCCCGGTTTACCAGCTGCGCCAATGGTACGGCTTTCTCATTGGCGCAGCGTTTGCCGGGGTGATCGGGGTCGGGTTCTACCCGATCCTGGGCACGCGGGTTTGGTGCCGCTTCGGCTGTCCCATGGCCGCCGTTTTGGGATTGCTGCAAAAATGGTTTTCCCGCTTCCGCATCACCACCAACGGCGCCCAGTGCATCTCCTGCGGCAATTGTTCGAAGTATTGCGAAATGGGTATCGACGTTCGTCACTACGCTCAGCGCGGTCAGAACATCATCCGCGCCTCCTGTGTCGGCTGCGGCCTCTGCGCGGCGGTCTGCCCGCGTGGCGTGCTTTCGCTGGAGAACGGTCCGCGACACGGTCGGGATAACCTTCCGGATGGGCTCTCGTTGCTGGGTGAAACCAAGTCCCGATGAGCCGACAAACTCTCGATCGCAAGCAAGGTGAGGGCGCTCGCGCCAATCGCCTTGCCGACGAGTCGGCGAGGACCAGGATCCTGTGCCAGGGCAGGGGACCCATGGGCGTGGCGGTCCTTTGCGGCGCGGCGTGGATGCTTTTGACTGCCGCAGCGGGACAAGCCGAGACCGCATCGGATCGTCTGGCTCGGTATGTGTTGACCCTCAAGCGGCAGTTTACCGACGTGGCTCAGATCACCCCGGCGGAGCTTGAAGCCCTGCGGCCGCGCCCGGTCCTGCTCGACGCGCGAAGCGAAAAGGAGTTCGCGGTCAGTCACCTGCCGTCCGCCATCCGCGTTCAGGGGGATGTCCTCCACCAACTGGCCGCCTTGGGTCTGGAGGCCGATGCACCGATCGTCGTTTATTGTTCGGTCGGTTACCGTTCCTCGGTGTTGGCACAGAAACTCCAAGCCGCAGGTTTCAAAAACGTTCGCAACCTGGAGGGTTCGATTTTTGCCTGGGCCAATGAAGGTCGACCGCTGGTCAACGCCCACGGTTCAACTGCCGGAGTCCACCCGTTCAACCTGCTGTGGGGCCGCTATCTGGACCGGGACAAGTGGCGCTGGAAACCGGCACCCGGATCTCGAGGGTGATTCGGAGTCCAACAAGCCCCACTCTTGACGCGCGCCACCGTTCTTACGGCAAAAGCTTCTCGTCGCCGGGTTGGTTTCGGTTCCAGTAGTCGGTGAAAAGCGCTTGGCGCAAGCGCAGGCTGGAACCATCGGCCATCTCCCAACGCAGAAGTTTGTGGGGGGCTTCGGTCTCGTAAATCAATCGGTCCGTCCCGCCCAGATGTTGGACTTCAAATTCGATTTCTTTCCCGTCCCGGCGGGCCTGACGGACGGTGGCGGGGGCGGGCTCCATGGAGTCGGACTTCGCATGGATCACGGTAGGGATGAGCGGCACGGTGACGGGTTCAACTAAACCGCTGGGCACCAGCAAACGGAGTTTGAGCGGAAGCTCATCGTAGAAGATCGTTCCCGCCGACGGGGTGAAGGTGACACTGCCATCGCCGTGCCCTTCGAAGTAGCTGAAGTAAACGAATTGGGCCTGGTCCCCATTGAAGCGAAGTTGCTTGAACGTGTTCCCGCAGGCCTCGTGGTGGCTGAGGGTGAACTTGACCAGATCGGCAGTCTCGCGTTTCCAGAAGCCGGACCACATCTGCTCGTAGCGATACATGCCGGTCGGGTAGGAGATTACTTGGTTGAGTTTGATCACGTCGCCGTCCCCCCGCCCTTGGCCCTGGTGCTTGACGCCGCGTTGATTGTCCCAGGGTTCCTTGACCCAGATATGGGTGACGGTAGCTGGGCGCGGCTGGCCGTAGCGAGGGATGGTGGCGTCGTAGATGAGGAACTCCGCCTTGCCCTGGTCGAAGTAACCCGCCATCAGCCCTTGGGGATCAATGGGAAGTCGGGCGTCGGCGGGTGAAGTCATGTTCAACCCCAGGCCGAACCATACCGAGACCAGGAGGATGAGAACTCGTTGGGCGCGTGGATCCATCTTCCGAAAGCATAGCAGAAAACGGAGGAATTCCCAAAAACCCCTGCGACCTCCCCGTTGGCTCAGGGCCCGGCAATCAGATCAGCCGCCGTAAGGTGGCTTCGTCCACATCTTTGCCCATCAAGACAAAGGTATGGCCACCAGCGGTCCAGGTAATGGCGGTGAGGTTGTCTTTGCGAACCACGCTCGGCCCGGTGCCCTCCGACGGGGTCAGTCCTCGATTATTCGTCACAAAGAAGTGGACGACCCGGGAGCGGTCCAGCATGAAGCAGATCAGCGAGGTTTTTTGCCCATGGATTGTGAAGGTCTGGCATCCAATACCGCCCAGAGCTTCAAGCGGTGGCGGCAGGGTGAAGTCTGAGGGTGACCCTCGCTGGGCCAACCATGCTTGGAGTTCCCGGGTTCCGCCTCCCATCTTTCCCAGCGAGATTTTACCGCTTTGTTTGAGCTGGAAGAGTTCGGCCAGAAACTGTTCAGGGGGAAGGGGCTCGTTTGACGGGGCTGACAGGTGCCAGCCCAAGCCCGCCAAAAGAAGGATCGTCGCCGCCAAGGCGAACCACCAGGCAGGTTGGGAACGCCAGCGGGCTACCCGGCCTTGAGGTTGCTGGAGCTGGACGATTCGCTGCTGGACCAACAACTGGTCACGCAATCCGGCTGGAGGTTGGAGTGACTCCAAGGCGCGACACATCGACTCATCAAACTGGCGCTGATCGGCGAACCAGTGTCCGAGTTCCGGGTCGTGTCGGACCTGCTCAAGCGCCTCGGCGAAGACCGGATCGGAAGCTTCCTCGCCCCGGGTTCGGTAGGCACTCAGGATGAGTTTGGCTTGCTCGTTATCCATGGCGAACATCCTCGGAATGGGAGTCGAGGGGAACCACCTTTATTCCCGGCTTGCCGGTGGACTCCAGGCGAGATCGGAGGAGCTGTTTGGCCCGCGAAAGCCGGGACATGACGGTGCCGATGGGGATGTCGAGGATCTCGGCAATCTCCCGATAGCTATGTTGGTTCAGATAAAAAAGCGTGAGGATGGAGCGGTGGGCTTCGTCCAAGGAGCGAAGGGCCTGAAGTAACTCCCGGTGTTCGGCTTCGCGGACCGTGGAGTTGCCTGAAGCCTCTTCCCCGGCCGGATCCCCGGATTGTTCGAGGGGCACCAGCCGCTTTTCCCGTCGGTGCAGGGCGGTGAACTCGTGATAGAGGGTGGTGAAAAGCCACTGCTTGGCTTTGGAAGGATCTCGAATCTGGGCGCCTTTTTCGGCGAAGATGGAGTAGGTTTGCTGGACCAGGTCGCAAGCATCGTTGGGGTTGCGGATGAGACTCATGGCAAACCGATAAAGATCGGCGTAATACCGGTCCACCACACCTTGAAAGAAAGCCTCATCCATCGACTTCATGAGAGTGGGCAGGGGGCGGGTTTATTCGGAAGAAAAACCGGTGGGGTCAGTCCTCGAATTTTAGTGTTGCAGCGACTGACGACGAGGCGATCCACTTGAGCGATGGCTTGGGGCCTCGGCTCACCTTTGTCAAGGATCAGGGAATAGATGGGTTTCCCCCGAGCTCTTGGTAGGGTGCCTTTCGTGATGCGTTGGCAAGATCAGCGGTTTGCAGCAATCGTCCCGTGGGTTGGGGCGAGCCTCATGCTCGGGGGCACCTTGTGGATGCTGCCCCATGGGCGGATGCACGATTTCGGCACGGTGCCGTGGTTTCTTGTGGGGGCCGGCTTGATGCTCCTCGGGTTTTTTGTCGCTCTGCGCTTTCCGCCTCGGGCGGCGTGGATGTTCTGGGGGGTGGCCTTGGGAACGCGGGCGGTGCTGCTGTTTCAGACGCCGGGGGATGATATCTACCGTTATGTTTGGGAAGGTCGCTTGTTGCTGGGAGGATGGAATCCCTACCTTCATGCCCCGGACGCTTCCGTGCTGATGCCTCTGCGGGACGAGCTGTGGTCCTCTGTTCAGCATCGATCTTTCACGGCCATCTATCCGCCACTGGCCGAATGGTTGATGGCGGGGTTGGCGCGGATCTGGGCCACTCCGATGTTTTTCAAGGGGGCCTTTGCCGTGGCGGATGTGGCCGTGCTTTGGCTGTTGGATCGGCGGTTCGGTCGTCCACGCTCCTTGGTCTATGCTTGGAATCCCCTGGTGATTTATTCGTTCGCCGGCGGCGGGCACTATGACAGTTTTTTTCTCCTGGCTCTGGTGCTGGGTTGGTTTGCGTGGAGGGATGGACACCGGCTTCAGGCGGTGTTTCACCTGGGCGTAGCCGTGGCTTTGAAATGGATGGCGCTGCCCCTTCTGGCGTGGGCGGGTTGGCAGATGCTTCGGGAAGTGCGACGACCGGGCGGCCTTCGTGCCGTTGGTTTCGCCGCCGCGATCGGCGCGTTGCCGCTGGTTCTTTCGTTTTTAGCCGTGGGTCTATGGACGGGCGAATGGACCTTGCAGCTTTTTCCGGCCCGCTTTTCTCAGTATGCGCGGAGCGCCGAGTTTCTCCCAGGAATCGTCGGCTTCTTTTGGGAGTCCAGCCGTTTTCATAATCAATGGTTTATCATTCCCCTCGCCGTCGGTTGGCTTGTGGTGATCCTTGGGGGAAGGGACATCACGCGAACGGCTGAATGGCTGTTTTTCCTGGCACTGGTGCTGACACCCATGCTCCATGCATGGTATTTCACCTGGCTGATGCCGTTGGCCGTGGCGACCCGGAACCGAGGAAGCCTTGCGGTCACCGCGTCGTCGTTCGTTTATTTTATGCTTTATCACCACGTCGAAGCTCCGCAGGGGGCTTGGAAGCTCAGTCCGTGGGAAACTGGATTCCTCTGGCTCCCTCTGGTGATCGGGTTTGTCTATTCCGCCTGGCGTCGGCAGGAACCGGGCGACCGGGCCGAGCGATGAAGATTTCCTGCGCCCTGATGCTCAAAGCTCCGCGACCTGGCACCGTGAAAACCCGGCTGGCCGCTCACGTGGGAGAGGCGCAAGCGGCCTCAATCTATCGAAAGCTGGTCGAACACCAAATCCGGCAACTTCCCCCGGAATGGGCCTGCACCGTTCACTACGCCCCGGCGGATGCCGAAGAGGAAATGCGGCAGTGGCTCACCCCGGTGGCACCGACGGGCACCCGTTTTCTGCCGCA
>JBDNCR010000149.1:0-5264 GCA_046719555.1 Verrucomicrobiia bacterium
TAAATAGGAAGGATCAATCAAAGATAATGGAACTAACCCCAGAGCCGCTCTAATGCCACTCACCCAACATCAACCCGCCGTTCGTCCCAATCTGTTGGAATATCAAAAGGGGGTCAGTCTATTACATGGAACAAGATGCACGATGTCCTTTGGGATTAGAGAGCACGGACCCCATGCACGACAAAGTTCGAAATGCGGATGGAGAGTGAGTGCCTCGGGAGCCCCCTAGAACTTGGTATTTCCGGGTTCTGTAAAAACGGAGGGTCGGACTTCACCATGTTTTCTAGAAAACGAACCTTCCGAGTCGGTGAAATAAATCCCCTCTGATTCATTGGCTATCCAGCATTCTCAGCACGCCGAGTTTGCCGAAGGTCGTGAGGGAATCTTGTTCCATTGAATAAAGAATAATGGGACTGACCCCGTTTAAGGACGGGCATGGGTTGGTCAGAGAAAATCGAGCGACTCCGATTGAGGTGGGGTTTCAGGCCGTGTTGGTGAGGGTGCGGTGTGGCCTGTCGAGGTCTGGATGGTTAGGGTGCGCTGGGCGACAAGCGATTGCAAGGTTTGCAGAAGCGGCAGTTCCTGACGGGAAATGGTGCTGAGATATACCCAGTGTGCCGCACGGGTGATCGCGACGAAAAGTAGGCGTTGCAACCGCTCGGCCGTCATCCGCGGAAACGAATCTGGCACAAGCCGGGGCAGCAAAACCGAATCAAAGGTAAGTCCTTTTGCTCCAGCGTAAGTGATGAGTTTGGGGCGGTTGCTATTGAAATTGTGGGTGGGGAACCGAGACTTCCTTTTGAACTGTGCGGGCACTTCGATCTCGATGCCGACCTCGGTGAGGGCTTCCGCGAATCCATAGACCTGCCGCCTCAGGGGAAAAAGGATGGCTATCCGCTGGTCAATGAGCAGTCGTTCGCGAAGAACCTCAATCAAGCGCTTTTTTTCCTCCTCGTAGGAGGCGGCCGCAAACAAGAGCGGGGCCTGCCGCTCGGTCTGTGAAGTGCGCACCTGAGCGAGGTAGTGCTGCCTATCCTGCGGATCCGGAATGAATTGACATGCCAGGCAGGCAATAAATGGGGAACAGCGATAGGCGTCGAGCAGGGATAGGTTGCGGCGACGCAGGCCGAGCTTGTTTGAAATGTCGTCTTCGCTGGAGCCTCGTTCGTAAATTTGCTGCTTGTTGTCCAGGCAGACGGTTATGTGCCGTGCGATGAGGCGAAGAGTGTCAAAGATGTCAGACTCCAAATCTTGCGCCTCATCGACGAGCACGAAATCATATTTTGGGAGAGGCAGTGAACGGGAGGCGACTTTTTGTGAAACCGCAGCACGGATGGCAGAAAAATCGGGCCTCTTTTCTTGGGCGTCCCATGGAGGGCGTGAGTTGATGTGCGCGACATAGAAGTGTTTGCACCAGTCGTCGTAAGTTATGACGGTGTCATCGGGCAGATTGAGCAGGGGCAGGGCGGAGCGGATATATTCCTTGAGGACGTTGGTATAAACGAAGATGCGGAAGCGGGTGCGATCGGTGCCCATTCGGTCGCGTAAGAGGGCGGCGCGATGCAGGAGAATTTGAGTTTTTCCGGAGCCGGGGGCACCAAAGATGATCTGGTGATGTGCGTGACTGAGCTCGATGGCCCTCAGCTGCTCAGTGGTCAGCTCGCTACGGGGAAGGAGCCAGGTGCTCACAACTTCTGCAGAGCCGGGTTGATTTCTGGCAGAATGCCAGTGTTCTCGATGTTTGATGAGCGCTTACTGCGGCGATGTCGCTCCTGCATGGCGTCATCGAGGCGTGATTCATCCCCAGCCATCCGTGCGGCTGTAAGAAACCATCCCAATTCCCAATCGCTCATCGCGGGAGGTGGTTTGAAAAGCTTGAAAGATTCCTCCAACGCCGATTGCGCAAGCTGGGCGCGGCCGAGCGTCTGGTTAATCCGAGCTGCCAGGACGAGGCATGGGCCACTTTTTGATAAGTTGAGCGCGGACTGTATGGTGGTATAGGCCTCTGCTGCGAGTCCGCGATTGATCTGAGAAAGTGCCAAATTGAAAAGGGGTGTGTGACTTTGGGGATTGGCCGCGAAGGCCTCGCGATACATTTTTTCCTCACGCTCCCAGTCGGCCTTTTCTCCGTAACGGATTCCAAGCAAGTTCAAAATATGGGCATCGGGGCGGCCCTTACGCCGAAGCGCCTGCTGGAGGTAGTAGATAGCTTTATCAATCTGATTGAGCTCGGCGTAGTTTTCCGCCAGCGAAACAAGCGTTTCTGGCACTTGATGGCTAGGTATGGTGCCAACCCGGAGATTTTCCTCCACTTCATCAATCTGCTGCCTGACAGCATGAGGGTTCACGACGTTGGTCAAAGGGTTTTCCATCATGAGGGAGAAAGGCTTTTCATCGGGCAGGTCGGCCAAAGTCAGCTCGAGGTGGAGAGCCTGATTTTCATCGAGGCGAAACTTCAATCGCAGCGGTTCGCCACGATTGACGGGCGAAGGGATCTTCCAGGTGCCGACATAGATTGGGCGGGCTTCTTCACCTGCAACGATCTCAACCCGTAAAGGCACCGACCCCACCAGGGCGGTCTGCGGCACGACGAGGGCGAGATTTTCTTGAGGATTGTCTTCTGCGGGGAATGGAAGCTGAGCACCGCGAGGTACGAGCGTGAAGAGACCAGAGGAGGTGCGGATAGAAATGGAGTCGGATGCCACTGGTTGGATAAGGCTGTGGCCACAGAGTGCAAGGGCGAGAGCGTGGTAAGCTGCGCCACGAGCCACGGCCACCTGAGTTGACTCGCGATCTTCGTAGGCGAGGATTCTGGACGAAGCAAAGTAGCTTGAAATGGCCGCCTGAACTTGGGGAATAAGTGAGCTGCCACCAATGAGTAGGCAGAGGTGAACGTCCGATGGCTTAAGCCCCGCACGATCCAGTGCATCCTGCATCGGCGCGAAAATGGAGCAGGTCAAGTGGTATTCGGTTTCCCGAGCATAGAGAAGCTCCGTGTCCAGGTAGGGTTTCAACACCATATCCAACTGTCCGGCGCTTAGGCGGGGGGACTTCAGCACGAGGGGATGGGTCGGACAGGGGCACGGATACGAGCCGGGCTGAGTTTTGACCACCGCCGCCCGGTCGGCGTTTTCGTATTTGCCGAGCTGTTGAAGACGGCTGATTTCAATGCAAAGGCCCACCTTTAGGGACTCGGCCACGCTTAAAAGGGCAGGCTCGATATGCAGCTTTCGGTCCTCGTAAGACAATGCCGTCGACGGGAGCCCCTCCTGCTCCAGTAGTTGGGGGATAAGAATTTGATGAACAATGGCGGCGTCCAGATCCCCGCCTCCGAGCCGATGATAACGTGAGACCGCCAATGAGGAGATTTCCATGCGGCGGTAACGCCCCCTCGGATTAAACCGGAAGACTGCTACATCACAGGTGCCGCCGCCGAAATCGAAAACCACCAAGTTGCTCTCTTTATCAAACGCATTAAAAATTTCGTTCTGGTGTGAAATCAGGTAATCAAGGAATGCAGCCACAGGTTCGTCAAGCAGGTCCCCCGAGTCCGATTTGAGCCCGGCCATTTCGATGGCACGAAGTGTGTCGGCGCGCTGCGCCAGTTGGAAGGAGGCAGGAACGGTGACGACGGTGCGTTTAAGCGGTGCCTTCTCTCCATTCCGGGCTGACTCAGCAAGGAAAGCGAGCACCTTCCCGGCAATCTCCGGTGCCGAACGGAACCCTTCCGGTGCCAGGTGATAGGTGCGCCGCACTCCGATGTCGTTCTTGCACTCATAGAAAATATCCCTGCCTCGACGGAGTGAGGCATTGGCTCGCAGTCGTTTTGCGCCCTCTCCAATCCAAATCTGGCCGTCGTGAATCGCCACCACCGAAGGCACAAGCACATGGATGTAGGCACCCGTGGCTGTGGGCTGCTCGACTTCATGACAACACGCAACTGGGGGGACGTGAGAATCCGGTGACCAAATGACCTCGGCTATCGTGGAATTGGTTGTGCCTAGATCAATGCCAAGCACTCGGATTGGCGCTTGGGGAAGTGCTGGGGTTGGGATTTCAGGGACGAGGAGTTCGAGCGTCGTCATGGGGATAAGGTTATTCATGTTATCGAACTCTTGGCTAGGCCAAGCGAACAGATGATTTGGGGTTCAGGGCTTCGTGGGCGTCCTGTGGAATGCGGAGGCGGTCTTTTTCGTGGAGGTCGATGACGATGTTGTCGAAGATATTGGGCATAGGCAGACCTTACGCTGTGGGCGGAGACATCTATAGGGACAGGCCTGTCATTTTTTCGGCTGTTCCGGGAGATCCTTTGTGATTGCGTAGCGGAGGAGCAAAGGAATAGGACCGCGTTTTTCGTCGGCGATTTGTTCGAGAGCGACTTTTTGGGGCAAGTCGGGCGGGGGCATGGGAGGGTTGCTCTGGTTTAGTTCGATAGGCTAGTAACGGGTAAAAGCATGGCCCCAAGAATTCCGGCGTCGAGCGTGCTGAGGGCAAGTTGATGCCTTTCCGTAAGCAACAGGAAGTGGGCATCGGTCGTTCGGGTGGCGGTGGTGGACCAATTTGGCCATTCCGTGCCGCCGAGGTCGTCAGGGAGAAACTGATGAACCGGTCCGAGCGAATCCAACATGCCGCGCAGAACCTCCGTAGCCTCAGCAATGGTGATGCGCCCGTTGGAACGTTGCACAGAGACACGCATGAAGCCGATCTCCGGGATGGGGGAGGTAAAAAGCTTCGCTCCCCGTGCCTCTTCCGCGCGGCGATCCAGCGCACCGTCCGGTCGTGGTCGGCATGATCCGCCCAGCCCTAGGCCACCAGCACATGTACATCAAGGAGGTCGTGCGTGGCGGTCATGGAAAGTTCGTTAGGATGTCGCGGGTGGTCTCGACCGTGAGCGGAGCCAGATCATCGGCCCCGCCGAAGATTGTCGCCCCGGTCAATGGACACTGTGTGCGGTGAATGGGGGCAGGGGGTTGAATCGCCGCCACCGCCCGCCGCCGGAGGTATTCAGACACGGTGATCCGCTCCCGCCGGGCCCGCGCCCGAATCTCCCGCGCCTCATCCGGGCTGACTTTGAAGGAATTTGTAACCAAGGTAAGATGGTCATACGCGGGCGGAGCCGATGACAAAGGGAAACGAGCAGCCGGGCCAATTTTTCGAGCTCCCGCGCGCAGGCGACTCCATGCACGACGCAGTTCGAAATTCGGATAGAGAGTCCGGGTCTCGGAAGTCATCTGGAATCGAGGAATTACGGCTTTCGTAAGACC
>JBDNCR010000015.1:0-11792 GCA_046719555.1 Verrucomicrobiia bacterium
AGAAAGTTTTGGGTGAGCCGCGCGAGGAAGGGGTTATTTTTGGAGTAGTTCGTGGTCGAAGCCGGGGAGGAATCACTCATGGGTGAAGGAAGGTAGACGAAGGGGCGAAGGCTTCAATGCAAAAGAGGAGCGCGGTGAAAGCGAGCAGGGAGTTAGGGGAGAGGTTCGGTGAGGACGGGGTTGGTGAGGGTGCCGATGAGGTCGATGGTGATGGAGACGGTGTCGCCTGGCTGGAGGTAGCGGGGAGGGGTGCGGCCCATGCCGACGCCGGAGGGGGTGCCGGTGAGGATGACGGTGCCGGGGAGGAGGGTGGTGCTGCCGGAGAGGAATTCGATGAGGGTGGGGATGTCGAAGATCATATCGGCGGTGGAGGCATCTTGAAGGGTTTCGCCGTTGACCGAGGTGCGAAGGCGGAGGTGGGGCGGTTCGGGGAGTTCGTCCGGGGTGAGAAGGTAGGGTCCGAGAGGGCAGAAGGTGTCAAAGGATTTGCCCCGGCACCATTGAGAGCCGCCGAAGTCTTTTTGCCAATCACGGGCGCTGACGTCGTTGGCCGCGGTGTAGCCGAGGATGAAGTCGCGGGCGCGGGTTCGGGAGACGTTTTTGGCCGGGCGCGAGATGACGATGGCGAGCTCGGCTTCGTAATCGACGCGGGTGCTGGGGAGGTGAGAGGGGATGAGGATGGGTTGGCCCGGGTGTTGGAGGGAGGCGGGATTTTTGAAAAAGAGGACCGGATGGGAGGGGAGGGGAACGCCCATTTCTAGGGCGTGGTGTCGATAGTTGAGGCCGATGGCCAGGATGGCGGGAGGGGTGGGAATGGGGGAGAGGAGTTGGGCGATGGGAGCGGTGTGGGGGGTGGGAGTCCAGGGACCGAGGGGCGGGCCGTGGAGGATTTGAGCTTGGGTGGCTCCGGGCAGGGGAGTGCCGAGGTGTTCGGTGCCGGCGGGGTCGAGGAAACGGGCGAGGATCATTGGACGGCGGCCCAGATGCGATGGACGTCGTCGTGATCGTCGAGGGCTTGGAGGAATTCCCCAACTTCGGCCCGTTGCTCATCGGTCAGGGGGGGATAGGATTTGGGAAGGAACCCCATTTCGGAGGTGACGACGGTCCATCCGTGGGAGGAGAGCCAGGAGGCGACGGCATGGAGGGAGGCGCGGTCGGCGAGGAATTTGGCACCGAGGGCGTTTTCGGGGATGTCGTCGTTTTCTTGGTGGGATAAGGGGAGGACTTCGTTGGCGCCGGCTTCGATGGCGGCTTCTTCGGGATCGAGGGAGGTGTCGGAGTGGTAGGCTTCGATGATGGCGACGTGGTCGAAGAGGAATTTGTTGCTGCCGGCAGCGCCCAGTTGGCCTTTTTTGAAGAGGACGCGGATTTCGGGAGCGGTGCGGTTTTGGTTGTCGGTCTGGACTTCGACGATGACAGGAATTTTGTGGGGGGCGTAGCCTTCGAAGAAGACTTGGTCGATGGCGAGTTTTTCGCCGCCGGTTCCTGAGCCTTTTTTGATGGCGCGTTCGATAACGTCGCGGGAGACGCTTTCTTTACGAGCTTTTTCGACGGCGGTGGCGAGCGCGGCGTTAAGGTCGGGATCGGGTCCGCCGTTTTTCGCGGCGATCATGATGTCCCGGACGAGTTTTCCGGTGGCGCGGGATTTTTTCAGTCCCGCGACGGCCCGTTTGGCGTGCAACCATTGTCTTCCCATGGGAGGGAGAGGTTAACGTGAGCGGGTCTGGGGCTCAACTGTGAATGGAGGTGGAGTTGAGGACGCGGGCGAGTTCGGTGTGGAGGTCTTCGATGCGGAAGGGTTTCTGGACGAAGCCGACGCTGGGGTGGGCGTCAGGGTTGGAGGTGACTTCGTCGCGGGAGTAGCCGCTGATGAGGATGACGGGGAGTTTGGGGTGGTGTTTGGAGAGGTAGGCGAGGGTGGAGAGGCCGTCCATGTTGGGCATGGTGAGGTCGAGGAGGACGAGGTCGAAGGCGAAGGGTTGGGCTTCAACAGCGAGCACGGCTTCCATGCCGTCGTTGACGGCCAGGACGTCGAGGCCGAGGCGTTGGAGGAGTTTGGTGCAAACACGGCGGACGTCTTCTTCGTCGTCGGCCAGAAGGATGCGTCCACGGAGTTGGCGATCATCGGAGACGGAGGGTTTTTTCGGGGGGGGTGCGGGGCTGGGGGAGACGGCGGCGGGGAAGAGGATGCGGACCCGGGTGCCTTCACCGACTTGGGAGTCGATGAGGATGCCGCCGTTGTGTCCGCGAAGGATGCCGAGGACGGCGGCCATGCCGAGGCCGCGGCCGGTAAATTTGGTGCTGAAAAAGGGTTCGAAGATACGGGAGAGGGTGGTGGGGTCCATCCCAGCGCCGGTGTCAGTGACTTGGAGAACGACGAAGGTGCCGGGCTCCGGGATGACGTCGCCACGGCAGGCGGCGAGTTCGCTGGAGGTGAAGTCGGCGGTGTAGGAAGAGACGCGGACGGTGCCGGGGTTGGAGCCGACGGCTTCGGAGCCGTTGGTGATGAGGTTCATGATGATTTGCTGGATTTGGCCGACGTCGCCTCGGATGGGAGGGAGGGAAGGGGCGAGTTCGTGTTCGAGGGTGACGTTTTTGGAGACCGCGGCTTTGAAGATGGCAAGATTTTCGATGAGGAGTTGGTTGAGGTCGATGTCTTGGATGACGAAATGTCCTTTGCCGGAGTAGGCGAGCATTTGCCGGGTGAGGTCGACGGCGCGAGAGGTGGCGAGGACGGCGTCGTCCAGAGCCTGACATGCCGGGGAGTGCGGAGGGAGATCGAGTCGGGCAAGTTCGAGGTTGCCGGTGATGGCGAAGAGGATGTTATTAAAGTCGTGGGCGACGCCGCCGGCCAGGACGCCGAGGCTTTCGAGTTTCTGGGAGTGGAGGAGTTGACGTTCCATTTCACGTTGTTCTTGCTCGGCTTTGCGAACACGGGAGATGTCGATGAAGGAGCCGACGATGCCGGTGATTTCCCCTTTTTCATTGCGGAAGACGTCGCGATTGAAGATGACCTCACGCTTTCTTCCGAGCATGTCGGGCATGGTGCCTTCAAAGCTCTGACGTTGGCCGGTGCGGAGGAGTTCGAGGTCGCGAGCGTGGTGGTCTTCGGCGAGGTCGATGTCGAAGAGGTCGAAGACGGTTTTGCCGGCGAAGGATTCGACGGTGCGACCGGTGAATTCGAGGTAGGAGCGGTTGCAGCCGGTGAACCGGCCTTCGCGGTCCATGTAGAAGACGGGGGTGGGGATGGCGTTGAGGAGGGTGCGGGTGAATTCCCAGTTGCGGCGGAGTTGGTCTTCGGATTCGCGCAGGGCGAGTTCGTCTTTGCGGCGGACGAGCATTTGCGTGATCATGGAGGCCATCACTTGGAGGAGGCTGATTTCGTGGGGGTGCCATGGGCGAGGAGCGCGAACGGCATCGAAGCCGGCAAAGCCGAAGCCTTGGCCTTCATCGACGAGGGGCAGGAGGATGAGGCTCTGGATCTTTTGTTCTTGGAGGCTGGCTTTGAAGGGGCTGGGGTCGAGGTTGGCAACGTTGGGGATGACAAATTGGCGACCAGAAAGCTGACTTTCGATGACCTCGGGCATCAGGTCGAAGGGAATGTCTTGGAGGCGGGACCGTTCGGAGGAGATGCCGGGGGCGACCCATTCGTGGGTGTTGGAGGCGGTGCGGCGGGCGCGGTTGAACTGGAAGATGTAGGCGCGATCGGCCCCGACAAAAGAGCCGACGCGTTCAAGGAGGTGGTTGAAGGTGCGGTCAAGGCCGTCGGTGCCTGCGCCGAGGTAACTGCCTGCGAGATCGGTCAGGAGCTGCTGGAAGTTGGCGCGGAAGAGGAGTTCTTCTTCGTGTTTTTTGCGTTGGGTAACGTCGTAGGCGACGCCGGACCAGACGACGGAGGTGTCGGTGAGACGTTGCGGGATGGCGGAACCTTCAAACCAGGCTTCGGGGCGGCCGGGTTGGGTGATCCGGAATTCTTCGCGCCAAGGGGCCATATCGCGTGCGGATTCCTCAAGGGAAGTGATGAAGCGGGAGCGATCGCGGGGGTCGATGCGGTCGAGGGCGAGTGTGGCGTCGGCGAGAAGGCGATGGGCCGGCAGGCCAAAGGCTTGGAGGGCGGCTTCGCTGAGGTAGGGGAAGGAGAGGGTTGAATCGGGGGCGCGTTTGAGTTGGAAGACAACCCCTGGCACCTGGGAGGCGATGCGTTGGAGTCGTTCGTAGAGTTCGCGGCTTTCGGCTTCGCGCGAGCGGAGTTCGGCGGTCCGTTTGGTGATTTCGTTTTCAAGGTCGCGCTGGCGACGTTTGAGATTGAAGACGACGAGGAGGGTCATGCCGGTGATTGCGGTTCCGGCAAGAAGGGTTAGGACGACGTCCGGGGGAAGGAGGCGGGGGGAGTGGGGAGGGGTGATGGAGACTTTCCAAGTGTGGTTGCCGAAAAAGACGGGCGCGTTGGTCCGAAGGTTGGGAGGAGAGGCAGCGTAGCCGGGAAGGGCAGCGAGCGGTTGCTCAGGAGGGTTCTGTTGGTCGAAGAGGGCCGCCCGGTATTCATGGTGAGCGGGTCCAAGACGGCCATGGGCAATTTTGAGGAGGAGGTAAGGTTCGCAGAGCACGCCGACGGCCCAGCCAGGCTGGCCGGCGATGGGGAGGAGCAGGAGTTGACCGAGTTGGGGTGAGGCGAGGGTGGTGATGCGATCAGGGAGAAGGGGAGGAACTTCAAGTTGGGTTCCCAAGTGAAGGGAGGAAGAGGGGGATTGGGGATCAGGAGAGTTGAGGGCGCGAATCCGAGCGTCGGGTCCGAGCAGGAACCAGGCAGGATTAAACGGGCCAAGGGCGGTGTTTCGGCAGGCTTGTTCGAAGGCGAGGGCCGTCGGGGTGGTCCCACTGAGGTGACGGGCGAGGGTTTCGAGGTCGCGGTTGGTCTTATCGAGGAGGTTGACGAGAAAGAGGGCGAGGGTGGTGGCGGTTTGTTGGAGGTCGGCTTGACGGCCGGTATGGCTCCGGTCGGCGACGAGCCATGCGGAGGTGGCCGTGAGAATGATGCCAAAGGCGGCGACGGCCAAGGCATCGAAGGGCAGGAATGGGGTGTGTTGGGCGAGTCGGGCGCGAAGGTTGCGGGAGAAGATGACCAGGCAGAGGAGACCGAGGATCAGGGAGGCAAGGATGGGAATGCGGCGGGCGGAGCGGACGACGTGGTTCCATTCAGTTGGGCTGACGTTCAGGCCCAGGGCGAGGAAGACAGTACCGGAAGCCGGGTCACGAATCGGGCTGACTGCGGTGAGGAAGCGACCACCCCCGGCGTTGGGTCCGGCGGAGTAGGGTTCGCCCCGATCAAAGACGGCACGGTCGAGCGGGGTGAGGGAGAAGGGTTCCGCGGATCCATGGCCGAAGCTGGGACCGAAGGTGACCCGCCCGTTGGTGAGAATGAGGGTGTAAAGGAGGCGCTGGTCAGGCTCAGGGTTGATGCTTTGGAGCTGGGTGGCGAGGGTGGCTTCGAGGTCGGAAGTTTGCGGAAGAGAGGCGAGGGTGTGGAGGGGGAGGGCGGAGCGATATTGGAAGACGGTGGTTTCGATTTGTTGGCGGAAAGAGTTGAGATGGAAGTTTTCCTGCCAGCGGGCAAGGAGGAGACCGAGTGCGATGGTAAGGGTGAGAAAGATGGGTTGCATCCAGGTGAGGACGAGCCGCTCGCCACCGGAGGTTCGGGCGGCCTGTTGATCGGCCAGCCAGAGGGCCAGCCACGCGGTCAGGAGTGAGGCGGTGGCCAGCCAAGACAGGAGATGGACGATTTCGGGTCCGAGATGAAGCCCAAGGGAGGCCAGAAAGGTCGAGGGGGTGCCGAAACCGGCGGTGAGACCAAAGGTGGTCCATGCGACAAGGAGAAGGACAGCGGTGACACGGTCGGATCGGGAAGGGTGGCTGAGGGCGGGGATGGTGGAGATGGCGGCAAGGAGTCCGGCGGGTAAGGCGAGTCCGTGCCGGAGAACGGCGTCAAGGCCGTCCCAACGTCCAACCCGCCAGCCCCAGGCGCAGACGATGGCGAGGAGGAGAAAGGAGAAGATGGGGAAAAGATCGTCACGGGAGAGGAATCGGGCGTTGCTGCGATAGAGGACGGAGGCGCCGAAGAGGAGGAGGCTGAGGTAGCCGAGGGCACGGAGGGCGAACAGAGCGGGTGGCGGGAGAGGAAAGGCGGGGAAGAGGAGATGAGCAAGGTTCCACCAGGCTTCAGCGGTGAAGCAGAGGGCAAAGAGGGCAACCCAGCCCCAGCGCTCGGAACGTTGACGTTTTCTGGCCCGGAGAACCTGTCCGAGCAGGAGCAGGCCAACAAAACCGGAGATGAGGCTGAGGGCATCCATTTACAGGAGAATTAGCACCGAATAGGCCAAACTATGGCGAAGGAGGCTTTTCGGCAAGCAGGGCGGCGGAAATCAGGCTCGCGGTTCGGGGGTAGGGACGGCAGGCTGTCGGGGTGCGAATTGTGGTGACTGGTTTACTGGGGCAATACCCGTTTGGGGGGGTGGTGTGGGATTACATTCAGTATTTGCTGGGATTCCGGGCGCTAGGTCATGAGGTTTACTATTTGGAGGATTCGGGGTCGTGGCCGTATGATCCGGTGGCCAAGACGATTTCGGCCGACTGCTCGTATAACGTGAGCTTTCTGGGGAGGATGATGGAGGAGTTTGGGTTGGGAGATCGATGGATTTATCGGAATGCGGCGGATGGACAGTTTTATGGGGCGGGGGAGAGGCTGGCGCGGGATTTGTTGCGGGGGGCGGATTTGTTGTTGAACGTGTCCACGGCGAGTTGGTTAAGCGACTATGAGATTGGGGTGGGTCATCAGATGTTCATCGATGGGGATCCGATGTTTACGCAAATCCGGTTGGCGAGGGGTGAGGAGGACGATTACACGCGCCGGTTGCGGGGGCATGATTCGCATTTCACTTTTGGGTTGAATGTGGGGGCACCGGATTGTCTGGCACCGGCTTGTGGGATTGAATGGAAGAAGACGGTGCAACCGGTGGCTTTGGAGTGGTGGCCGGAGCAGGCGGCCAATCCGGAGGGTGCGTGGACCACGGTGATGAATTGGGCAAGTTACCAGGCGGAGGAGTGGGCGGGGAAAGCTTGGGGGCAAAAGGATGTGGAGTTTGAGAAGTTCATGGACCTGCCGGGTCGGACGCGAGAACGATTTGTCATGGCGGTGGGCAAGGGGGTTGGGAACCGGCGTCCTACGGAACGGTTACAGGAAGCGGGATGGGGGTTGGTGGAACCGGATGAGGTGATTCCGGACCATCATCGGTATCGGGAGTTTTTGATGGGGTCGAAAGGGGAGTGGAGCGTGGCGAAGCATGCTTATGTGGCGGGTCGGACGGGGTGGTTCAGTTGTCGAACGGCATGTTATTTGGCTTTGGGCCGTCCGGCGGTGGTGCAGGACACAGGATGGACGAAGCATTTGCCTTCGGGGCGTGGGGTGATCGGATTTGAGACGATGGAGGAGGCGTTGGCGGGCTTGGAGTCGGTGGTGGCGGATGTGACGGGGCACGGACGGGCGGCGCGAGAGTTTGCGGAGAGTTATTTGGATGCGCGAGTGGTGTGTCGGGATTTGTTGCGGCAGGCGGGCCTGGCGTAGAGTTGCGGTTTGCGCTTTGAAGCGAAGGGTGCTTGGCTGCGGGAATGGCAGTTGAGATGAGTGGGCGTCAAGAGGATCAGGTCAACGGGGTTCCCGCGATGGTGGAAGCGGATGTGGAGGCGATTGGGCGGTTGCGGGAGGCGTATGCGGGGATGCGTTCGGAGTTGGGGAAGGTGATTATCGGGCAGGATGTGGTGATTGAGCGGTTGTTGGTGTGCATTTTTGCCCGGGGCCACGCGATGTTGATGGGGGTGCCGGGTTTGGCCAAGACGTTGCTGGTGCATTCGTTGGCCCGGGTGATGTCGCTGGAGTTTAGTCGGATTCAGTTCACGCCCGATTTGATGCCGTCGGATATTACCGGGACCGAGATTTTGCAGGAGACCGCGCAGCCGGGTCGGAGGGCGTTTGAGTTTGTCCGGGGGCCGCTGTTTGCGAATATTGTGTTGGCGGATGAGATCAACCGGACGCCGCCGAAGACTCAGGCAGCTTTGCTGGAGGCGATGCAAGAGCATCGGGTGACGGTGGCGGGGAAGATTTATTCGTTGGAACCGCCGTTTTTTGTGCTGGCGACGCAGAATCCGATCGAGCAGGAGGGAACCTATCCCTTACCCGAAGCTCAGTTGGACCGTTTCATGTTTTTCATCGAGGTGAGTTACCCAAGTTTGGAGGAAGAGCGACGGATTGCGCGGGAAACGACCGGGGGGGGAAAGGCGGATTTGCAGAAGTTGATTTCGGGGGAGGAGATTCTGGCGTTCCAGGAGGTGGTGCGTCGGGTGCCGGTGCCGGAGCATATTTTTGATTTGGTGGTGGATTTGGTGCGGAAGTCACGGCCAGGTGAGGCGGAGTCGCCGGAGTGGGTGAAGAAGTGGGTGTCGTGGGGTGCGGGACCTCGGGCGGTTCAGTATTTGATTCTTGGGGCCAAGGCGAGGAGTGTCCTGCATGGTAGTTTTCTGGTGAGGATGGAGGATGTGGAGGCGGTGGCCGAGCCGGTGTTGCGACATCGGATCATGACGAATTTTCGGGCGGAATCGGAGGGTATCCGGAGTCCGGAGATTATCCGCCGTTTGCTGGCGGAGCTGGTTGAGGAGGCGTCGAAGGTGCGGCGTTGAGAGCCGTGGGGCAGGTTAGAAGCTGAAGGCGGCCCCGGCATTCAGGGTGTGGGAGAGGAGGTTGTGTCCGGCTTCAACTTCGTAGGCGATCCAGGCGTTCCAGGAGAGGTTTTGACCGAGCGTTAGGCTGGCGGAGGCCAAGGCGGTATCGCGCCCAAGCCGCGTGGGCATGGCGCGGAAGATGCCGCCGGCCCCGGAGGCGAGGCGGGCGTCGATGGCCGAAGCGGTGTCGAGGTGTTCGCGGGCCCAGTTGAGGGCGAGGGCGGGCCGCAACCACCAGCCGTCGTTGCCGAGGTATTCGTAGGAGGCGCGCAGGCCGAGGCGGGTTTGGAGGGAATGGATATTCTGGTCGAGGAGGGTGAGCGGGGCGAGGCCGCCGGATTCGGTGAAGCGGTCGATGGCGTTGAAGTGGTAGGCGAGGGCAGCTTCGGGGCCAAGGCGCCAGCCGGCGACGGACCATTCATGGCCGAGGGCGAAGTCGGAGACGAATTCATAGCCGGTGGTGGAGCCGGTTTGGCGTTGGCCTAGGACGTTGCGGCGGGTGTCGTAGGAGGTAAGGCCCCCTCCGACATGGAGGTTGGAATAGAGGCCTTGGTTGATCCAGCTTCCGTAGAGGCCGAGTTTGCCTCCATTGGCTTCGACACGGCCGCGGTTGGTGTCGAGGTCGGCCTGGGACCCGGCATAGCCGGCGTAAAGACCGCCGATCAGCCGACCGTCCAAGAGGGTGCCAAGGTGGCGGTCGGCCCCGAGGGTCATGCCGCCAGTGGCAAAGTCGAATCCGGTGCCGTTGCCGTCTCCGGCGATCTCTCCGAATTGGCCGGTGCCGGAGGCAAAGAGGCTCCAGGTGGGATTGCGGACGGTGTCGAGGGAGACGGGGGTGACTTGGCGGAGTTGGGTGGTGGCCTGCAGTGGTTGCGCGGTCCAATCGAGGAAGCGGAGATTGGAGGTGGAGACGGTCCCGGCGATGCCGCCTTGGGAGGTGCGCCATTCGGCAAGGCGGTTGAAGAGGTTGCGACTTTGGGCCCGGTTGTAGAGTCGGGAGAGGCGATCGAGGGCACCGAGGGATTCGGGGCTAATTTGTTGGAAAGCGGCGGCGAGGGAGGGGCGATCGAGGGAGTCGAGGAGGGCGATGAGTTCGGGCATTTGGCCGGAGCGAACGAAGGAGTCGAGGTTGGTGGCGACGTTGAGCTGGTTTTCGTTGGTGGCGAAGAGGGCGTAGTCTTGACGGAAAAGGGTGACGATGAGGTTGAGGGTGGTCGGGTTGTAGGCGAGTTCGAGGGTGAAGATGGGGCCGAGGTTGGAGGTGAAGGCGGAGAATTGGCCGGTGATGGAGGTGGCCTGGAGGAGGGTGAAGGTGTCCCCATCGGCGGGGGTAAATCCGCCACCAAAGAGGATTTGGGCGGTTCCATCGAGGGAGGCATTGCCGGTGACTTGAATTTGGTCGTGTTGGGTGCCGGGGTTGAGGCCGTTGATTTCGAACAGGGTAAGGCTGCCGGGGGAGAGGGTAAGGGTGCCGACGGTGAGGATGCCGGGACTGGTTCCGGGGGAGAGGATGCCGCCCGGGAGGACGTTGACGTTGCCAAGAAGGGTGCCAGAGCCGCTGAGGGTCGCGCCGGGGCCAATGGTGACGGAGGGGCTGGCGAGGGAGCCATTGATGGTGAGGGTGCCGCCGTCGACCTGGGTGGTGCCGAGGTAGGTGTTGTTGCCGGTGAGGGTGAGGGTGCCCGGGCCGGTTTTGCGTAGGGAGAGTTCGCCGCCGGAGATCCCGGAGTCGGAGATGGAGCCGGAGAAGGTGCCGGATCCGATCTGGAGGGTGGCGGCGGTGGCGATGTTGGTAATGGTGCCGGAGCCGTTGATTTGGGCGAAGGAGGCGGTGTCGGACCCTCCCAGACCGAGGTGGAAGAGGGCGAGGATGCCCTCAACGGTGATGGAGGAGGCGGGGTTGATTTGAGCGAGGTCGTCGAAGAGGGAAAGGGCACCGCCGAGTTGGATGAGAATGTCTCCGTTGACGGCCCGGAGGCCGGTGTCTTTTTGCAGTTGGGCTTGGATGCCATTGCCGATGATGAGGGGGCCGGTGAAGGAGTTGGCATCGGGGCCGCAGAGGATGACGGTGGCGAAGGAGGCTCCGGGATCGAGGAGGAGGGTGAGTCCGGCATCTCCGGTGAGTTCTCCGGCGAAGCAGAAAAAGCTGCCGTCTTCGGCGAGGGTCACGGTTCGGGTGTCGGGGCCGAGGTCGATGAGGCCAGCAAGTTCAAGGTCACCGGAGCCGGATCGAACGGAGAAATCGCCGAGGATGGAGATGGGGATGGTAAGCTGGACATCGGACCCGGCGGTTCCGAGGGTGGTGTTGGCGGAGATGGCCAGAGGACCGGTTCCGAGGGCGGAGTCGTCTCCGAGAAGGAGGGTTCCGGCGAGGAGGTTGGTTCCGCCAGTGAAAGAGCTTGGGGCGTTGAGGATGGTGGTGCCGCTGGAGCGATTGTGATCAAGGATGGTGTCGTTGCCGAGGAGGCCATCGGAGATGGCGGCGTTAATGGTAAGGAGGGAGGAGCCGGAGCCGGTGAGGGTCAAGGTGTTGGCGGCGAGGATCTGGCTGCGAAAGAGGCCGGGGCCGGTGATGGTGACGTCGCCCGAGCCGTCCAGTTGGAGGGTTTGGGGCCGGAGTTCCGAGCCGGCGATGATGGTGATGGTGTAGGCGTCGGTATTGTTGGTGAAGAAAAGGGTTCCAGGAACGACGGTGGTGGAACCTCCGCCGAAAGCGCGAATGTCGACGTTGGTGTTGCCGGGGATGTCGGAGAAGAGGGCGTCTTGGATGGGGAGGATGGGGGGAAGGAGGTTGGCCCAATTGCCGGGGCGATTCCAACGTTCAGGTCCGACGAGGGCGTTTCCGGTCCACGTGGATTGAGCGAGGAGGGGGCTGGCGGGGAGGAGGAGACAGACGAGGAGGAGAAGGTGGCGAGAGGGCACGAGGTGGATGGGTGTGGGCTTGGGGATAGGGCTCAGGAGGTGTGAAGTCGAGAAGTTCTTCAAGGAAAGGATCGTTGGGGTGGGCCGGGGCGGTTCGGGGC
>JBDNCR010000150.1:0-5241 GCA_046719555.1 Verrucomicrobiia bacterium
CGATCTGATTGAGTTCAGACCAGACGTAGCGGTGGTAGCCAAGGTCTTCCTGTCGGATTCCGGAGCGTTTGGGGTTGGTGGGAAATCCTTGAAGGACGGTGCCGAGGATGTGGATGTTGGCTTTGGCACACCGTTGTTGGATGGTCTGGAGGTCGTGGAGTTTGGTTTCTTTGAAGTGGGTGGCAATGATGAGGTTTTGTCCAGGAGGCAGGGCAAGGAGGAGGTTCCATTCTTTGAGCATGGGAGGGGCATCGACGAGGATGAAGTCCCAGTCTTTGGCGATGGTGAGGAGTTCGGGGGCGAAGGGGTGGCGGGAGAGCAATTCGGAGGATTCGGAGACCGGCTTGCCAACGTCAAGGATGGCGAGTTCGCGGATGGCGGAATAGCGGATGAAGGTGGTGATGGGGGCGTCGTCCATCATCCAGTCAACGAGTCCTTTGCCGGGGTCGATGCTGAGTCGGGCGGAGAGGGTCGGAGTGTCGAGGTGGAGGTCGATGACGAGGGTTCGTTTTTCGGCTTGGGCGAGGGCGATGGCGAGTTCGGCAACCAGGTCGGAGCAATCCTCGCGGTGGGCGGGGGTGAAGCCGATGATGTGGGAGAAGTCTCCACCGAGGCGTTGGCGGATGAGTTGGTCGGCGAGGTAGGCGACGCCGCGAGAGACGTCGAAGTTGAGGGGGATCTTGAAGCGGGGTCTGAGATTGGGAGGGGGTGCGGGGATGACCGCGAGGCAGGGAAGTCCGGTGAGGGTTTCTTGTTGGAGTGGTGAGGTTAGGCGGTTGTCAAAGAGGGAGCGCACGAGCGCGGCGGTGAGGCCGAGACCGGTGCCGAAGATGAGTCCGAGGAAGAGGTTGAGGGTCCAGCGAGGTTTGACGGGACGTTGGGGGATGAAGCCACGATCAACGATGGCGATGGTGGTGCCTCCGACGGTGTCGGGGGTTTCTTGGGCCAGACGTTCGCGGATGGCAGCGTTGCGGTAGCCTTGAAAGACTTCCGCTCTTTCAGCTTTGAGGGAGGCGATGCGACTTTCGGTGTCGCGGAGAGCGGCGGTGAGATCGGTATCGCGTTTACGCAGGATTTCCGTTTGGGAGAGCAGGGCTTGGCGGAGGGCTTCGGCGTAGGTGCGGATTTGGGATCGGAGGCCGAGGAGTTCGGAGCGTTTTCCTTCAAGGCGCGGTCCGCGGGTGGCTTGGCGGGAGATGGCGTCGTATTCGGATTGGACGAGGATGAGCTGGGTTTTGAGGTTGTTGAGGGTGTTGTCGCTGGCGAAGGCGGGGAAGTCTTCGAGGGGAAGACCGTTTTGGCGGTGGATTTGGAGTTCGCTGAGTTGGTTTTCGGCTTTGAGACGTTCGTTTTCGGCAATGAGTTTTTCGGCGACGAGGCCTTGGGCGCGATCTTGGAGGAGATTGAGGTTGAGTTCGATGCGGGCGATTTGACCGGCGATCAGGTTGAGGGAGTCAATTTGGTTGAGGAGGGCATCGGTGACGGCGAGGGCGAAGTGGGGGCTTTGGGATTCGACCTGAACTTCTCCGATGCGGCTGTTGCGGGTGACGGCGAGACGGATGTTGGCGCGGGGTGGGTGGGAGCCGCGGAGGGAAAGGGGGAGGTTACGGTCGGCGAAGCTGATGTGGTTGGGGTCGACTTGGAGTTGACGGGCAATGGCGTTGAGCATGTCCTCGCTGGGGATGCTAAGGATGAAGGTTTGGATGATTTGCCGGGAGCTTTCGGCGTCGGTGGTGGCGCTGCTCACGGCGTAGGGTAGTTCGTTGACGAGGAATTTTCCGGAAACGCGGAAGACTTTGGGGCTGAGGGCACTGACGAGGAGGCCGAGGAGGAGGCCGATCGCAATGCCGAGGCCAATGAGGTAGGCGTAACGTTTGAGGAAAGAGACGACGGTGGCGAGGTCCACGAGGAGGGGCGGGGGAGAGGTGGGCGTGGGATGGGCGGGGTGAGTCACAGGAAGTTTCGGGGAACGGTGATGACGTCACCTGGTTCGACGAGGATATTATGGTCGACGTCGCGTCCGTTCATGATGTTTTGGACGTTGATTTCGTAGATTTCAATCCGGTCAGCGTTTTGTCGGATGAGGCGGACTCGCTTGCGGTTGGCGAGGGCGGTGAAGCCATTGGCGGCGGCGATGGCATCGAGGACGCGCATAGGCCCCTCGGGCATCTCGGCCAGGATTTGGTGGTAGACTTCGCCGAGGACGGTGATTTTGGAGATGCGGAATTCTTCAAACCGAATGGAGGCCTGGGGTGGGAAGAGGGGAGCGAGGAGGGCACGGGCTTCGTTTGTTTCCATTCCAGCGAGGCGAAGGGTGCGCTGACCGATGGAGACGGTGCCGTCTTGGGAGAGGGTCAGGGTGGTTCCGGGGGGAGAGATGACGATGCGGTCGAGGGGGTTGAGGCGGTAGGGTTGGGTTTTGGTCTCAACGGGTTGGAGTTCGGCGTGCCCGTGGGTGAGGGAGAGGGCGAGGATGAGGGGAAGGAGCAGAGGGAGGTGAGGGGATTTAGAACGCATAGTTGAGACCTAAGGCGTAGCGGATCGCTTCGACGGGCTGGCCGGGCCCGACGAGGGCGACGTTGTATTCATAGCCGATGCGGAAGAAAAGGCGAGATCGCTCGAGGAAGACAAAGGCCAGTTCGGTTTCGGGTCGGAGTTGGAGGAGTTCGCGGCGGCTTGTTTCGAAGTCGCTGTAGGTGATGGCAAAATAGGGGGTGAGAAACCAGGCGTCGGCGAGGAGGATTTCGGCTTTGAATTGACCGGCGGTGGAGACGTAGTTGTCGTTGGGATCGAGTTCGTTGAAAACGTAGCGGCGATCGTATTTGAGGGTCAAGCGGAGTCGGGGGCTCCAATCAAAGGTGGTGTAGCCTTCGACGCGGATGCCGGACAGGTCACGGCGGGAGGGGACGGAGTCGTCGAGATCGAGGGTTCCCCAGCCGAGCCGGAGTTCGCTGTAGAGGCGGGGATCGAATTTGCCCTGCCATCCGAGACCGGCTTTGATTTCGCGGCCGTTGCTACCGCGATTGGGATCGGTTTGTTCCCAACTGAACCAGGGGAAGAAGAAAACGTCGGTGAGAAGGCGATAGCCGAGTTCGGTGGAGATGCGGAGGTTTTCGAAGTCGATGTAGGCGGGGTCGGTGTGGTCGAAGGTGCCGTAGGCGGGATGGAGGGTCCAGCGAAGGAGTTGGGTGGGTTGGAGGTGGAGGACGGTGCCGGTGTTCATGCGGATGCGGCGGGTGCGGTTGGCCCGTTCTTCGGTAAGGAGGCCGGAGGCGGTGATGTCGGTGAAGTGGACGTAGGGGCGGAGGATGAGGCGGTCACGTCCAATGCGGCCCTGGAGCCGGGCTTCTTGGTTGAGGGCGTCGAAGTCGGTTTGATTGAGGAAGAAGTCGGAGGCGAGGTGATAGGATGCGGTGAGGGCGGTGATGGATTCGAGTTCTTCGAGGTAGATGGAGTCGGGAGTGCCGAGAAAGAAATCGGCGCCGAGGTTGAGGGTGAAGTAGTGATCGGATTTTTGGTTCGTTGGAGCGAGGTCGATGTTGGAATCGTAGGAGAGGGAAGTGCCGACGTAGGGTTGGAGGTGCCAGAGTTTGTTGGGGTAGGGGAGGGGGCGAAGTCCCTGAAGAGGGTTGTGAACTCGGACGGGGCGAAAGAGGGGTGTCGTCTCGGGTAGGATGGGGGGAGGGCGTGGTGCTTGGAGGGTATCGTAAAAGGGACGGGTAAGGCGGAAGAGGGGTCGGAAGGAGGAGGGGGGTGGTTCGGATGGAAGGAGGCCAGGGATGGCGCGTTGGCGAAGACCGGGTTCGATGGTGGCAGGCAGCAGTTCAGCAGGGGACGGGGATTCGAGACCGGGAGATTGGCCTGGAGCGGGAAGGGGCAAAATGAGGAGGAGAAGAAAGAAGGTGACCCATGGCCAACGGAGGATGGGGAAGCGATTAGCGGACATTGTCGGCCGCATTCTGGTCGACCCGTTGGCGCGCTTGGTTGAGGGCGCGGCGAAGTTCGGGGACGCTGAGGGGCTTTTGCAGCACGGCGAGGATGTCGAGCGATTTGGCTTTCTCCATGGGGACATCGGCAGCCACGCCGGTAAAGATGATGATGGGGAGGTTGAGGCCGACTTGCCGGAGATGTTCGGCAACCTGGATGCCGTTTTCTTTGCCGAGGCGATAGTCGAGCATGAGGACGTGAATGTTTTCCTTACGGATGAGGTCAGCGATGCCGTCGGCGGTTTCCCGTGAGGAGGCGGACCAGCCATTGAGGGCAGCCAGGCGGGCGACGATTTCGGCAACCTGGATTTGGTCATCGACGACGAGGAGTTTCACACAGGACTAGTAGGCGTTTTTGGGAGGGAGCAGGGTGAGGAGCATGATGCGAAAATCGAGAAGCAGACTCCAGTTCTCGATGTAATAGAGATCATAGGCCAATCGATCAACCAAAGAGGTGTTGCCTCGGAGTCCGTGGATGGCGGCCCAGCCGGTGATGCCGGGTTTGACCGTGGTGCGGAGGTTGTAATGGCGGATGGTGTGTTCGAAGTCTTTGACATATTCGGGTCGTTCAGGGCGGGGTCCGACCAGGCTCATCTCGCCGACCAGGACGTTCCAGAACTGGGGAAGTTCGTCGAGGTTCCATTGGCGGAGAAATTCGCCGATCCGCAGTCGGCGGGGGTCATTCTCGACGGTCCAGCCGGGGGTGGATCCTTCTTCGGCATCGAGACGCATGCTGCGGAGTTTGAGGATGGTGAAGGGGAGGTTGTGGCGGCCGAGGCGGGTTTGGCGGTAGAGGACGGGTCCCGGGGATTCGCGGTAGATGAGGTAGGCGCACACGGCCATGACGGGGGTGAAGAGGATGAGGCCGACGATGGCGCCGAGGATGTCGACGAGACGTTTCAGGATGCGGTTGTGGGCGAGGTCGAGGGGAAGGACCGAAACGCCGAGGACGGGAACGCCGGCGATTTGGCGCATGGTGAGTCGGGAGGTCCAGACATCGAAGGAACCGGGGATGAGACGGCAGGCGATGTGATTGCGGGAGGCGGCTTCGAGAAGGCGCTCTTGGAATGAGGGATCCATGGTGTCGGAATCGGCCAGGAGGGTCGTGATTTTGTTTTGTCGAAGGATAGGCTCAAAGTTTTCGAAGGTTCCGAGGACCGGGTAGGTGCGGTGACCTTGAAGGAGTTCTGGTTCGATCTCACGGGAGGAGGTGATGACGCCAACGACCTCGAAATTACCCGCCATGGATTCGTTC
>JBDNCR010000151.1:0-5207 GCA_046719555.1 Verrucomicrobiia bacterium
GTGGAGGGGGTGATGGGTGTGATGGGGTTGGAGGCGTGGGCTGAGGGGAGAAGGAGGGCGAAGGTGAGGAGAAGGCGCCGAAGGTGTTTCATGGGTGGGTGCGAAGAGGTTAGCGGAGGGTGGAAAGAGAGCCAAGGGAGGAAAGGTGAAGCCAGGGGGGCCAGGTGGCTGATTCGAGGTTGGAGGGAAGGGTCCAGACGGGGAGTTGACAGAGGTCTTCCAGGAGGGCGGGGTTGGTGGCGGAGGCGAGGTCGTCGGGGACGTTGTAGGGGTTGGCGACGATGCCAAGGAGGGGAAGGCGTGAGGCGCGGATGCTTTCGACGGTGAGGAGGGTGTGGTTGAGGGTGCCGAGGGCGGTGGAGGTGACCAGGACGATGGGGAGGGCGAGGTCGGCGGCGAAGTCGCGGATGAAATAGGTGCGGGTGATGGGGACGAGCCATCCGCCCACGCCTTCGATGAGGAAGGGGCCGGGGAAATGGGCGCGGAGGTGAGCGAGGGCGCGGTGCCAGGGGTCCCAGTCGAAGGGTTTGTCTTCGACGATGCAGGCGGCGTAGGGGGAGAGGGGTGGGGTGAGGTGGATGGGGTTGATGAGGTTGAGGGGGAGTTGGTGGTCGTTGGCGGGGGCGAAGGTTTCGGCGTCGGCGCGGTCGCCGCAGGCGATGGGTTTGAGGGCGAGGGCGGGGGTGCCGTGGGCGCGGAGGTAGCGGGTCCAGGCGGCGGTGAAGAAGGTTTTGCCGATGCCGGTGTGGGTGGCGGTGATGAAGGCTCCGGTCATAGGAGGGTTTGAACGATCCACCAGTAGAGGGGGATGCCGAGGATGACGTTGAAGGGGAAGGTGACGCCGAGGGCGAGGCCGGTGTAGATGATGGGGTTGGCTTCAGGGAGGGCGAGGCGGAGGACAGCGGGAACGGCGATGTAGGAGCCGGAGGCGGCCAGGACGATCATGAGGAAGGCATCGCTTTGAGGGAGTTGGAGGGGCCAGACGATGAGGAGGGCGACGACGGCGTTGACGAGGGGAAAGAGGATGCCCAAGAGGACCATTTTGAGTTTGGCGCCGTCGATGAGTTGGAATTGGCGTGCGGAGGAGAGTCCCATGTCGAGGAGGAAGAGGCAGACGACTCCTTTGAAGAGGTCTTTAAAGAGGGGGTCGAAGGCGACGGCGCGGACGGGACCGGCAAGGTAGCCGATGGCGAAGGAGCCGAGGAGGAGGAAGACGGGGCCGTGAAGGAAGGATTCGGCGAGGACGGAGGGCCAGCGGATGGTGACGTTGCCGCCGGTGATGTAACGGCGGGCGAGGACGAGGCCGACGAGGATGGCCGGGGATTCCATGAGGGCGAGGGTGGCGACCATGTAGCCGTTGACGGGGATGTCGCGGAGGTTGAGGAATTCGGTGCCGACGACGAAGGTGACGGCGGAGACGGAGCCGAAGGTGGCGGCGATGGCGGCGGCGTTGGCGGTGGTGAAGAAGCGTTTGGCGATGGCGAAGAGGTAGAGGGGTTGAGCGGCGGCGAAGACGACGGCAAGGATCATGACGAGGACGGCTTCACGGGAGAAGCCGGCTTGGGCGAGTTCGACTCCGCCGTGGAAGCCGATGGCAAGGAGGAGAAATTGGGCGAGGAATTTGGCGATGGTTTGGGAGATTTCGAGCCCGGAGCGGCAGAGGGCGGCCAGGACGCCAAGGAAGAAGAAGAGGACGGGCGGCTGGATGAAGTTTTCAAAGGTCCCGGAGAGGTCCATAGGGCGGGACGCTAAACCGGGGGTGGAGTGGGTGGCAAGAAGAGTCGGTGACTCGGGCGATGATGGGGGTGCGAACGGTTGGGGCGGGGAAGGGGAGTCAGGCGGCGAGGGTGTCTTTGAGTCGGGCGTAGACGGTGGGGAGGTCGTGGGGATGGACGCGGGTGTGGGCGGTGACGGTCATGAAGTTGGCGTCGCCATGCCAGCGAGGGACGATGTGGAGGTGGAGGTGGGCGGGCAGCCCGGCACCGGCGCAGGAGCCGAGGTTGAAGCCGAGGTTGAAGCCGTCGGGTTGAAAGGCGGTGCGGAGGGCGGCGGTGAGTCGGTTGGCGGTAGCCCAGAGGTCGAGGGTTTCGTCCGGGGAGAGTTCTTCGGGGGAGGTGACGGGTCGGTAGGGGAGGACGAGGAGATGGCCGGTGTTGTAGGGGTAGCGGTTGAGGAGGCTGAAGGAGGCTTTGGTGCGGAGGAGGACGAGGTTGGTTTCGTCGTCGGAGTCGGCAGCGATACGGGAGAAGATGTCGGGAGTGGGTTTGGCGTCGCCTTGGAGGTAGGCGCTTCGCCACGGTGCCCAGAGGTGGTCCATCGGGGAAAGGTTAGCGCGCCGGGCCGGGAAGGCGCTACTTCATTTGAGGTGGGAGGGCGCTATTTTTTGCGTTCGAAGACTTGGGGTTCGGAACGTTCGAAGGGGGAGGAGGTTTTGGAGGGAGGTGGGGCGGTGGGAGCGGTTTTGCGGGCTTCAGCGGCGCGGGCCCGTTCGAGGGCGGCTTGGCGTTTGGCTTCGGCTTCTTGTTGTTTGGCAAATTCGGAGAGGCCAGCTTGGCGGGCGGCTTCTTTGGCGGCGAGGTAGGCGGCGGCTTTTTCGGGGTCGTAGCCGAGGCGTTGACGGATGTCTTTGGGGAGGTTTTCGAGGGGGATGCGACGGGGAACTCCGTCGGTGACGACGAGGATGGTGACGGGGTCGATGTCTTCGATTTCGGCCGTTTTGATGTTTTCGAAGATGCCTTGGGTGATTTGGAAGGAGGGG
This sequence comes from Verrucomicrobiia bacterium, assembly GCA_046719555.1. GTDB lineage: Bacteria > Verrucomicrobiota > Verrucomicrobiia > Methylacidiphilales > CALFVM01 > CALFVM01. Next base: position 2,759 of record JBDNCR010000151.1, read on the forward strand.
ATGGTTTTTTTGAGGTTGTAGAGGTTGAAGCGCATGGCGACTTCTTCGCGCTGGGTCGCAAGTTCAGGGAAGTCGGCGGGGTCGAGCCCCATTTTTTTGAGGTCGGCGTCGGAGAAGTAGCCGGCGGGGACGGTGGCGAATCCGGAGCGGTGTTGGAGGACGATTTTGCCATCGTCGATCCGGCGGATTTTGGGTTGTTCGTAGACGATGCCGTCGAGGCGTTTCCAGGTTTCGGTGGGGGTATCGTCCTGGGCGGAGGCGGGAGTGAGGAGAAGCCCGGGGGAGAGGAGGAGCAGCGCGAAAAGTCTCATGTATGTATAATTGCAATAAGTGGACAGCAAGCCAACCCGTTTTTTGTCGGGGCGGGGCTTGTTGGGGAGGGGGTTGCGTTGGGGAGGGGATCGTGGAAGCATCCGGGGACGATGGGCAGCGGATGCGAAACGATTGTGGCGGGAGCGACGCCGCCGGGCCGGTCGGCGCTGGCGGTGGTGCGGTTGAGTGGGCCGGAGGCGCGGAGGTTGTTTGCGAAACATTTTCCGTCGGCGCCGCATCCGCCGGAAGAGCGGCGGGCGTATTATGGGTGGATGGTGGATGAGGGAGGGGAACGTTTGGATGATGGGGTGGGGATTTTTTGGGCGGGGCCGCGGTCGTATACGGGGGAGGATACGGCGGAGTTTTCGTGTCATGGCAATCCGCTGATTGCGGATCGGTTGGTCAGGGCGTTGATGAGGTCGGGGGCGAGGTTGGCCCGGCCGGGGGAGTTCACGCAGCGGGCGTTTGAGAATGGGAAGCTGGATTTGACGCAGGCGGAGGCGGTGATGGATGTGATTTCCGCGCAGAGTGATCGGGCGTTGCGCATGGCGGGGCGAGCGCGGGCGGGGTCGTTGTCGCGGGCGGTGGCGGGGTTGCAGGAGCGGGTGGTGAATCATTTGGCGCATGTGGAGGCGTGGATTGATTTTCCGGAGGAGGATCTTTCACCGGAGGTAGGCCAGGAGTTGGAGGCGGGGTTGCGGGAAGTGTTGCGGGAGTGTCAGCGGTTGTTGGGCACGGCGCGGGAGGGGCGGCTGCTGCGGCAGGGGGCGATGGTGGTGTTGGCGGGGGTGCCGAATGCCGGGAAGTCGAGTTTGTTGAATGCGTTGTTGGAGGAGGATCGGGCGATTGTGAGTCCGGTGCCGGGGACAACCCGGGATACGATCGATGCGGTGGTGGTGATGGAGGGGTTTCCGGTGCGGTTGGTGGATACGGCGGGGTTGCGAGATGGTGAGGATGCGGTGGAGCGGCAGGGGGTGGAACGGACGCGGGCCGCGTTGAAGGAGGCGGATGTGGTGGTGTGGGTGGAGGATGGGACCGGAGGGGTGAAGGGACCGGTTGAGGGGGTGCCGGAGGGGGTGCCGGTGGTGAGGTGCTGGACGCGGGCGGATTTGGAGGGATTTGTTGCGGGGCCGGGGGTGGCGGTTTCGGCGGTGACGGGGTCGGGGGTGGCTGAGTTGCGAGCGGCGGTGGTGGAGGCGTTGCGGTTGGGCGGGGAGAGTGGGGCGGAGGGGGTGGCGTTGAACCGGCGTCAGGAGGAGGTGGTGAGCCGGGCCGCGGCGGAGTTGGAGGAGGGGGTGAGAGCCTTGGAGGCGGGGTTGGCTCCGGAATTGGTGGCGCAGTCGCTCCGGGGTGCGCAGGCCGCTTTTGGAGAGTTGGTGGGGTTGCAGTCGAGTGAAGATGTGCTGGACCGGCTGTTCCAAACGTTTTGTATCGGCAAGTAGCGGCATGTATCGATTGGTTCGTCAGGTGTTGTTTCGGTTGGACGCGGAGCGGGTGCACCACTTCGCGTTGGAGGTTTTGGGGCAGACGCCGCTGGGGCGCTGGGCTGGACCGAGTGAGGCGGCGGTGAGGGATCCGGTGGAGGTGTGGGGGTTGCGGTTTCGGAACCGGGTGGGTTTGGCAGCGGGGATGGATAAGGATGGGGTGGCGTTGGGGGGGTGGCGGGATTTGGGTTTTGGGTTTGTGGAGTTGGGGACGGTAACGCGTTGGGCCCAGGAGGGGAATCCCCGGCCGCGGATTTTTCGTTGTCCTCGGGAACAGGGTTTGATTAATCGGATGGGGTTTCCGAATGCGGGGGCGGAGGCTCTGGCGCGGCGTTTGGCGACGAGCCGAGTGGCCCGTGATGGTTTTCCGGTGGGGATTAACTTGGGCAAGTCGAGGGCAGCGGGTTTGGAGGAGGCGGCCGAGGATTATCTGGCGTCGTTCCAGGCGGTGTATGCGGTGGGGGATTTTTTTGTGGTGAATGTGAGCTCGCCCAATACGCCGGGGTTGCGGAGTTTGCAGGCGCGAGAGGGGTTGGAGCCGATTTTGCGGGGGTTACAGGCGGAGAATCGACGGCGGGGAGGGAAACCGCTGTTGGTGAAGATTGCGCCCGATTTGACGGAGAAGGAAATTGGCGAAGTCTTGGGTGTGGTGG
>JBDNCR010000152.1:0-5182 GCA_046719555.1 Verrucomicrobiia bacterium
GTTTGCGGATTCGTTTTTGCAATTGGGCTGGCTCAAGCAGGCGCAACAGGAGAGTTTCGGCATTCAGGAAGGGTCGGTTATTCCGGAAAGTTCGCTACGTCCGACCGCGGTGACGCCCGGCGAGGCCCCAGCCTCGGCACCTTCTTTTGAGGGTCTCCTGCCCGCGAACTGAGGGAGCAGCGGCGAAAGACCTCGCACGCTGCGGTCCGAGGGGGTGGTGGCGGCGGAGAGGCAGCGGATGGATTAAAAGCGGTCGCTTCGAATTAGTCGGTTGATCCGGACATAACGGCTAAGGTGGAAAAGAGCGTTTCAAAACGCTTCTCCCAGGTATGCTCTTGCAGACAGCGAGCGCGGGCAGCCCGGCCCATGGCCGCGGCCCGGTTGGGCTCCTGTAAGAGCGTGTGCAATTTGTCCACGAGTTCTTGCCGGGTGCGGTAGGTTTCGATTTCCTGTCCCACGCGGAAGACTCGTCGGAGCTCGGGGTGATCTTCGGTGAGGTAGCAACCTCCGCTCATCGGAACTTCAAAATCCCGGCCTTTGAGGCAGAAGGTATCGCGAAAATCGCCGACCGAGGCGAAGCCGAGATTGACCCGGGAACGAGAGTAGATGAGGCGCATGGTTTCGGTTGGGATTTTGCCTTCGGGCCACCCTGGTCCGAAGGTGTGGACCTTGAACCCCTGACTTCGGAGGAAGTTAATCACGTTGGGGCGATGTCCGTAGTTTGCGCCGACAAAGGAGACGTCCAGGTCTTTGGCGGTGTCGACGGGGAAGAAGAGGTGGGGATTGGCGGCTTCCGGGAGGTAGATGGCGGCAGCGCCCTCAACGGCATATTTGATCAGGGCGTCCTCGGTGCTGGTCCAGTTAAGGTCAAAAAAGCGGCAGATGTCCCGGACGCCCATGGCGAGACCTGACCGTATTTTTCCCACGAAGGCTTCTTTGTCGTTGAGGTTCATGTTGACCATGGGAACCCCGAGTTGACGGATGGTGCGGAGGGTTTCGGGCCGGGCGAGATAGGGGGAAACGTAAAAGAAGAGGACGTCGAAGGGTCGGAGGGCATGGGCCTGGGCCAACCGGATGGCCAGGGAAGGATCGGGGCGATCGGTTTGATCCTGGCTTGTTTGAGGCAGGGCGGGATCGAAGTGGGTCACGTGGCCGAAGGCCGTTAGTGCGGGCAAAAACGCGGTCGATTCCCAGGTGTAGTGATGGAAAATGGCGCCGATGGAGAGGGAACCTTTTGGTTTGGGTTGGGTCTGGGGGAGCCGCACTGGCTGGTCGAGGGAGAGGCCGCGTTGGGAAAACTCGCGGAGATAATATTGATTCTCCCGTTGCAAGCGGCGGCCGTCCCGCCAGCGACGCCAGGCAAGGCTGGCCCGTTTGCGCCAGTTCATGGCGTGGGGGTGGGATTGAGTTTCCAGCGCGGTTTTAGGTGAGCGTAGCGTTCGGGTTCTCGGTGATCGGCCCGCCAGCTTTTGCCAAAGAAGACCGGGTCGAGCGTCGAGCCGATGTCCAGGAAAAGGTGACTTGGATCGAGGGTCCACCCTTCATGAATTAAGATTTTGGCCAAAGGACCGGCTGCCACGAGAAACACAGCGTTTTGACGGCGGGAAATTTCCCAATCGAGTCGAGCCAGGAGATGGTCCCTCTCTTTCATCCAGAGACGAACGCAACAGCCTTTGAGGGGCAGGTGATGGAACGGGCCGAGGCAGCGTCGGGTGGAGTCAGGGTTGAGCTTGTCGCTCCCGATGAGAACAAGATCCCGTCCGGTTTGGCGGAGGGTGGGGAGGAGCTCGTCCCGGAAACGAGGGGCGTTGGCAAGGCTGAAGAGGTTGCCGTGGGTGATCCGTTCCAGGGGACATCGAACTTGGTTGAGCAGAGCGTGATGGTGGGCAGGGTCGCTTTGTTCCGAAGGAAGGCCGTAGAAGAAGTTGGGCTAGTCGAAAAGTAGGGCGCGGCAGAGGGCGGCGCGGAAAATAAGGTCGCGGTTGGCCTTGTAAAACCAGCCGTCTTTGTTGCCGACGTCTTCGTTCCGCAACACCCGACTTTCTCCGTCGTTGAATCGGGAGAAGGCAAAGGCGCGACCTTGCTTGATCCAATCAAGCATGAGCGTGAAGTCGGCCTCGAAGTCTTGGGTGAAACCAGGAAGGAGAGGGTTCATGAGAGCGGGAATCAAACCGGGGGACGGCAGGCGGTGTCAAGGATGGCCCGATATTTGGCGTGGCGTTCGCGGGCGGAGGGGAGGTTGAGGCAAAGGCCGGGGAGGTTGGAGGTTAGGGACCAAATACTTTTGAGGAGATGATGTCGCCGAATGCGGGCCACTCCTTCGGCGGAGTAATGTTTCCGATAGAAGGTGTATTCGGCAATGAGCTTGCGACGCCAGCGTTGGTAAGAGGGTTGTTGCCGCTCGCTCTGGGCGCTGAGGTGGGTGACGGTGATGTGAGGGAAGTAGCCGAGGCGATAACCGGCTTGGCGAACGCGCAGGCCGAGGTCTTGATCCTCACCGTAGAGAAAGAAATCCTCATCGAATCCCCCTTTCAAGGCGGGGAGGAGATCGCGACGGAGAACCATGCTGGCACCGAGAACGCAGGCCAGCTCGCCCGGCAGCCCTGAAGGATCAAACCGGGCGATGCGTTGATTCGGGTAGCGGGTGTCGGTGGAGGGCTGCGGTTGACCGTCGGGATGAAGGATGGCCGTTCCGGCGAGTCCGATGTCGGGATGGGCCTTCATGGCTTCCACGAGAGCTCCCAGGGTGCCGGGACCGATGCTGGCGTCGGGGTTGAGGCAATAGAGAAGAGGGGCTGTTGCCTTCCGGAAAGCTTGATTGTTGGCGGTTCCGAAACCGACGTTGCGAGGGTTGGCAATGAGGTGGACTTCGGGGAATTCGCGGGAGACAAGCTCGGAAGATCCATCCGTTGAGGCGTTGTCGATGACGAAGACTTCCTTTCGGGCCGAAGAGTCGCTCAGGATCGATTGGAGGCAACGGGGCAGAAGGTCAGCGGTCTGGTAGGAAACGACCACCACGGCGATGTCGGAGGCTGGTTCCATTCAATGAGCCCAGAATTGGTGATGGTTAAAGAAGCGTTGTCGCCAGGTGAGCGGCCAGCCAGAGCCTGGCGGGATGGGGTTGAAACGACCGATCATGCGCTTGGCTTTATCCTGAAAATGGATGGCGAGGGCCTGGCGACGTTGGCCGGTGGGCGTCTCGAAAAAGGGGATGAGGGTCTGGTCTTTGATTTCCCAGAAGATCTGTTTGCAGACGCGGCCTTTGCGTCGGCGTCGGACGTGAAGGCCATCGGCGATGTTGATGCAATGATCAATGTGACCGTGGGGAGTGTCATTGGGGTAGATGGCGCCACCGCGGCCACTGGCGGCAAACAGTTCGAGAAAGACCATGTCCCCGAGGTTGTCGAGTCCGCCGCGGGCGATGGCTGCATCGGACCGCTGACGCCAGGAGGTCAGAAACGGTTCGTCGGTGTAGCGCTCAAGGATGAACTCGAGGAAGGTGAGGATCCGACCGCGAAGGAAGGTGACCGCTGGCCCGCCCGATTTGCTGCACACAGGAGAACCATCGGGAACGAGTTGGAAGAGGTCACGGGCGTGACTGAAGAGGGCGCAGTCGCTATCCAGGTAGATCGCTTCGGCGATTCCCTCCCGTTCAAGAAGACGGTCGAGGTGGAACCATCGTTCGAGGAAAAGTTTCTCGGCGGCGACCTTCAACCCGGAGATGTGGACGTAACGCCGTTGAAACTCCGGAAGGAGGGGGTGGCCTAAATCGGCGACCTGGACCACTTCACCGTTGATCCAGCCGAGGTCGGGGTGTCGGTCGGTGATCAGGATGAGGCGGGAATCGGGATTGAAGTAGCGGGCACTTTCCATGGTCCGTCGGAGGTAGCCGGGGAATTGGCCGGTGTGGAAGAAGAGGAGAGCGGGTGCCGAGGACATGCCAAACAGGGAGTGTGCCAAAGTCGGGATGGCACGGGCAAGTCCGGCTCACGGGCCGAGTTGGATCGGCTTATCGAGCTCGATTCGGGTCCAACCGGTGTCGGCGGGTGGGGGAGGCGCGGGCGGGTTAACCACGCCGGTGGGTAATCGATCAGGTGGAGCCTGTTTGAGGGCTTCAACGATCTGTTCAGCCGAGGTGGGTAGTTGAATGGAGGTTTGTCCGGACTCCGGGTCGATGCGGACGGCGGGCATGGCGGACACGTCCAAACGGGGTGGTGGAATTGGGGCTGGGGCCTCAGCCGATTCAGGTCGGCGTTGAGGCGGCGGGCGGGCGGCAATGGCCCGTGGGGCGCCGAGGTCGAACTCCCGTTCCACCGGTTGTCCCCAAAGGGAGGGGACCGGTTGGATTTCAGCCCGCTTGATTCCGAGAACATCCGCGTAGAAGACGTCGAAGGGGAGGAGGCAGGCGATGGAGCGTTCTTGATCCCCGATTCGTGGCTCGAGCACCAGGCGCATGCCGCGCATTTGGAGCCGGCCGATTTCTGCCAGGGCATAGTTGTGAGCCCCGACCCGGTCTCCAGTGCTGATTCTGTTCACGAGGTTGGAGACCTCGGCGGGCCCGACGTCGCCCCATAACCGACGCCAAAGATCACGGGAGACGAGGACTTCGTGGAGGGCCAGGAGATTGGCACGGTGGTTATCCTCGGGTTTGGGACGATAGAAACCGACAATGAGGTGGAGGGGTCCCGGAGTTTCGGCCAGTTGGCGGGCATCGCCCAAGTCGATGGGCCGGTTCCATTCCGCCAAGCGAATAGCGATGGGCGCGCCCGGTTGGCGTGGGTTCATGGAAGCGGGCAAATCCCAGACCGAACCGCTGGACCGTTCCAACAGGGCATCGAGAATGCCGCGGGTGAAGGCTTCGCGGCCGGTGGAGGGGTCCAGGGTGGCGGGAGCGAGGAGAGCCAGGGGAGCGATGATGATGACCGGGAGGGGCAACACGAGAGGAAGTTACCATGCGGCCCCGATTGCTCCAAGAGCAGCGTTAGCAGGAGCTGAAGGGTGAAGGTGAACCGACTACTCCGAGCGGGAACCTGGTTCGACATTGGCTCCGAACGGTTGCCCGTCGGGACCAGTGCGAGCCACGAGCGGTTGGGAGCCGGGTGGTGGTTGGAAGTCGCTGGCTTGTGCCGATCCGTGGGAGGCTGAGGTGAAGACGTAATAGGTGGAGGTGGTGGTTGAAAAA
>JBDNCR010000153.1:0-5179 GCA_046719555.1 Verrucomicrobiia bacterium
AAGGGCAGCTTGGCGGGCTCCGGAATCGCTGAGGGAGGCCACCCAATTGAGGGCAGCTTGGCCGTCGTTGAGTGCCCATTGTTGGGCCACGGATCGGGCCATGGCGGCCTGGACTTGGGGGTTGTTGATGGAGGTGACGTAGAGGGCAGCTTCCTGGGGGTCGATTCGGGCCCAGCCCCAGGCGAGGTTGTGCCAGATGTTGCGTTCTTCTTCGGAGGTGCCGACGTTGAGAGAGGCCCAGGCAGCCGCGGCTCGTGGGTCGTGCTGGGCCCAGGCCGAGATGGTGTTGCGGATGGCGTTGGTGCGGGCTTCTCCGGGGGGCAGGCTGAGAGAGAAAGCGGCTGCGGCTTTGGGATCTTGGTGGGCCCAGGCTCCCGTCACGGCTTCGGCTGCGCGGCGCAGGTCGGTGGTGGCGACGTTTTCTCGAATCCAAGCAGCAGCTTCTTCAGGATTGCGTTGGCTGAGGGCGAGGAGGGCGGTTTGCAGGGCTTCATCACGCCCTTCGCTGGCTTGAAGGCCCCGGGCGTAGGCGAGGGCTGCGGCGGGTTCAGTGAGCACCCATTCCCCGAGGATTCCGGTGAGAGCGCGACCTTTGGCCGCGGGGTTGTCGAGGGATTCGATGGCGCGGAGGGCTGCCGCTCGGTCTTGTCCGGCCCAAATGCCGGCGACGGTGGCAAGGGCACCACCATCTTCCCGTCCCGTGCCGGCTTTGAGGGCTTCGGCAAAGGCTTGAGCCGGATTTTCCCGCGCCATGGTGGCAAGGGCGGAGGCGATGGCCCAGCGGTTTTCTCGCCCGCCTCCGCCGTCTCGGGCAAGGGCCAGAGCGGCGGCGGGGTCGGTTTGAGCAACGGCGTTGGTGATGGCTTGGAGGGCTGCGGCCCGCATCCGGCGATCGTCGAGCTGTTCAAGGAGGCGGAGGGCTTCGTTTTTGTCGGTCCGAGCAATGCCATCGAAGATGGCCCCGGTGAGCATGGATCGGGGTCCATCCCGAAGGGAACGGGCTTTGGCCAGGGCGGCGGCGGGATCTCCATCGGCAAAGCGTTGACCAAAGATCATGGCCGACATCCAGTGCCCGGTTCTGAGGTCGCCGCTGCTGAGTTCTTCAAAGACGGCGGCGGCTTGGTCGGGGGTGAGGCGCGCCGCCAATTCATAGAGGGCCATGGTTCGTCGAAAATTTCCACCGCTTTTCTCGATTCGCCGGATTTCCGCAAGGACCCGAGTGGGATCGCCAAGGTCCGGGCCACTAAGTTGAACCAGGCTCAGGATCGATCCGGAGGGAGACCCGGCAGGCAATTGGCCGGGGGAAAGGTTGGGGGCGGGAGGGGCGGGCGGAGCGGAGTTTGAGGAGGTGTGGACCTGAACCGAACCACTGCGTCCCAGGAGGTAGCCCAGGCCAAGGCCAATTCCGGCGGCCGCAGCGAGCCAGAGGAGGCGGTCGGTTTTCATCAAGGGAGAGACTAATGCGGCGCGGGGGTTTTGAAAAGGGATGGGTGAGGCTTTACACCTGTCGGAGGATGGTCTGGAATTATGGGGATGACCCTTCCCCCGCTGGGTGTGCAGCCGAATATTTTTCGTGAGATGACCAAGGAGAGTCCAGGGGCGGTGCTGGACCATGTGGTGGAGGCCGGATTCCAAGCGGTGGAGATTGGGCCGATTGCCGGGCATGATGTGCCGTCGTTATTGGCGGCACGGGGGCTGCGGGCGTGCGGGCCGCATACGATGATTTCGAGTGGGGAATCGACGGGTGAATGGATGGCGTTTTGCGAGGCGACAGGGGCGCAGGATGTTTGCACGTCGGGTTTGCTGCGGTGGGGTGGTTTGTCGGTGGACGATTATTTGCGTGGCGCGGAGGAGCTCAATCGGCGTGGGGAACAGCTCCGGCGGCAGGAGATTCACTTGCATTATCATCACCACGGCTTTGAGTTCGAGCGGTTGGCGGGGGAATTGACCGGGATGGAGTTTTTGTTGCAGCATTTGGATCCGGGCGTGGTGGATATCTGTGTGGATGTGGGGTGGATGGTCCGGTCGGGGAAGGATCCCGTGGCCTTTTTGGAAGAGCATGGACGGCGGGTGGGCTATCTTCACTTGAAGGATTATCGGCCCCCGGAGGAGTGGTGCCCGTTGGGAACAGGGACGGTCGATTGGGATGGGGTTTGGGCGTCGGTGCGGAAGGTGCCGAGCCTCCGCTGGCTGGTGGTTGAGCAGGATCGACCTGTTTCGGATGCGGTGGCCGAGCTGAAGGTAAGCCGGGCCTTTTTAAGATCGGAGCTTGGAGTTTAGGGGGCAGGTTGGCGGGCCGGGCAGGGAGAGGGGGGGAGGTGTGAGGGGGGTTAGGCGGAGGCACCCCATAGGCGGGCATAGAGGCCGCCCTGGGTGAGGAGTTCAGGACCGGTGCCGGTTTCAGCGATGCGACCGTGCTCCATGACGAAGATCCGGTCGACGTGATGGATGGTGGAGAGGCGGTGGGTGACAATGACGGTGGTGGGACGGTCCATGAGACGGCGGAGGGTGCCCATGATTTCGGCTTCAGTTTGAAGGTCGAGGGCACTGGTGGGTTCGTCCAAGAGGAGGATGGGGGCCCGGCGGAGGAAGGCGCGGGCGATCCCGATTCTTTGGCGCTGACCTCCACTGAGTTTGACGCCTCGTTCACCGACGTGGGTTTCGAAGCCGTGGGGGAGAGCGCGGATGAAGTCGATGGCTTCGGCTTGCTCCGCAGCGGCTTCGATTTGGGCAGCAGAGGCGCCGGGACGGCCGTAGGCGATGTTTTCCCGGACGGTGCCGTTGAGGAGGAGGGTGTCCTGGAGGACGAGGGCGATGCGGGCGCGGACGGCGGCTTTTTTGACGGTGCGGATGTCTTGGTCGTCGATGAGCACGGAGCCAGCATCCGGGTCGTAGAAACGGGGCAGGAGGGAGAGGATGGTGGTTTTGCCGGCGCCGGTGCCCCCGACGATGGCGACGGTTTGGCCGGGCTCGACGGTGAGGGAGACGTCCCGCAAGACGGGATGATCTTTTTGGTAGCCGAAGGTGACGTGGTCGAGGCGGATGCGGCCGGGGCCGGGTTTGAGTTTTTTGGGGCGGGGCGGATCGGGGACGTCGTTGGCGGTGTCGAGGATTTCGAAGACGCGAGCGGCTCCGGCGGCCGCGCCTTCCATGGCCCAGGCGGTGTAGCTGAGTTGTTCGAGGGGAGCGTAAAGCATGGCGAGGTAGGAGAGGAAGAGGACGAGTTCGCCGAGGGTGATGCGACCGTGGTGGACTTCGAGGGCGCCGAAGTAGAGGAGGAGGGCGGTGCCGAGGGCGGTGACCATGCCGACGACGAGGGTGCTGGTGACGTTGGTGAGGGTGAGGCGGAGGTTGGCGCCGAGGGATTCTTCGCATTCGCGTTCGAAGCGTTCTTGTTCGGATTCTTCCTGCCCATAGGCTTTGACGATGCGGATGGCGGTGAGGCTTTCGGAGGCGCGGGAGAGGACGTCACTTTCTTCCTGTTGGAGTTCGGTGGTTTGGCGGCGGATTCGTCCGGCGTAATGGCCGATGGCGAGGAGGAGGACCGGGGCCACGAGGAGGGAGAGAAAACTGAGTTTGGGGCTGACCTTGAACATGACGGCGAAGGTGCCGCCGAGGGTGAGCAGGGAGCCAAGGATGGTGGCGAAGCCCCGGTTGAAGAAGGTTTGAATGGCTTGGGTGTCGTAGGCGACGCGGAAGGTGGAGTCGCCGCTGCGGCGATCGTCATGGAAGCGGAGGGGCAGTGACTGGAGGTAGGCGTAGAGTTCGGTGCGGACGCGGAGGAGGGCGCGGAGTCCGATGTCGATGAGGAGGTAGTTGTTGGCGAGGTTGAACAGGCCCCAGAGAAGGTGGATGAGCAGGACGGAGAGCGCGAGGGAGGCGGCGGCGATGGGGAGGGAGAGGGGCTGGGCCCAGCCGGGGAGGTGGTAGAGCGGGCCGGGGGCTTTGAGGACGTTGTCGATCATGAAGGTGACCGGCCAGGGTTTGAGGAGGTTGAGCGCGATGGTGATGAGGAGGAGGGAGAGCGCGAGGGTGAGCCGCGCGGTGAAGGGGCGGTAGTAGGCGAGGATTCGCCGGTAGAGTTTCACGGGGTTAGCGTTTGCGGGAGTTGACGGGAATCATGCCCGCGCGGGTGGCGGCAGCCGAGAGGAGGGAGGCGATGCGGTAGCGGAGGGCATAGCCGCTGGCGAACCAGTAGAGGAGAGCAACGGTGAGGAGGGGCAGGAAGAGGACCATGAGGATGGGGTAGGCGAGGCCGAAGATGGCGGTGGCGGTCGCGGCCAGGCCCCAGAGGACCATGCTGAAGGTGGACGGGGAGAGGTGGTTGCCGGCGCGGGTGAGTCGGCGGCCGTTGGGATAGATTTCGGTGAGGGTTCGGACCCGGATGTGCCACCAGCGGTTGACGAAGATTTGCACGTCCCAATCGGACCAGCCGGTGTCGAGGGCGTATTTCCAGCCTTCTTTGGACAGGAGACGTTCGGTTTCGGCCAAGAGGTGTTCGCGCTCGCGCCCGGCTTCACTCCAAAACTGAACGCGGGAGGATTGGAGGAAGGGGGGCGGTTCGTGGGGGAGTTCTTCTTTGGAGAGGGCGACGGAGGAGGGGGTTCGCTTTTCCCGGAGCCAGGTGAAGTAGCGGGCCCAGCCGCGCACGAGCGGTTGAGAGAGGGCGAGGTAGAAGACGAGGAGGCGCGCGGCAACACTGTCAAAGCGGGGTTCGAGGCGGGCGCTGGCCATGTGGAGGAGGGCGGCGAGGAGGGTGGCGGCGACCATGACGAGGGGGACGATCCGGATCTCGGGGATTTGCCAGGAGATGAAGAGAACGAGGAGGGAGAGGAAGACCCATTCGATGCTGCTGACCAGTCCGAGCCAGGCCGGCTGGAGGCCGCGGTAGATGGATTGGAAGAAGCCGGTGCCGAAGACGCCGTGGTAGATCACTTCCCGGGCGAGGGAGAATTCTCCGCGAGGTTGGCCATAGATGGTTCCACGCCAGCGGGCCGAGCCGGAGCTGTCGAAGTAGTTGAGGTGTTTGAAGCGGAGGAGGGCTTCGGCTTCGCCGTAGCCGCCTTGTTGTTTGAAGTAGGTGCGAACGGTGAAACGGCGGTGGTGCCAGACGAGGGCCGAGGGGCTAAAGCCGATTTTGAAGCCTTGTTGCATGATGCGCCAGCAGACGTCGACGTCG
>JBDNCR010000154.1:0-5168 GCA_046719555.1 Verrucomicrobiia bacterium
CCAACACCACACCTCCAGCCACTCCCCCGGCCAGCACCATTCCCCACACAGGCCATCCAGCTCCCCACGCCAACAGAATCCCATTCAACCCCAAGCCCGGAAGCAACCGCCCCACCCTCCCCAGCCAAAGCCGCACCGGGTGCCCTCCCATCCGCTCCGCCATCCTCCCCATCGTCGGCAACAACGGGATCACCCCCGCAATCGCCAAACCAAAACCCACTCCCAAGCCCCCAGATTGCGTCCCCAAAACCACCGCTGCCGCCACCACCATCGCCTCGACGAAACTTCCCACCGCACCCCATCGCACCAAACCCAACCCCATCGAACCATTCACCGCCATGCGGCTCACCACCGCCCCAAGCCCAAACAACGCCATTCCCCAACCAATCCCGAACACTCCCACCCACGCCGAACCGAGCCAAATCTGCAACAACCGCTCCCCCCAAAAGCCCAACAACAAAAACCCATGGAGCGTCAAAACCAGGCTGAAATCCCACGCCTGCACAAACACCTGCCGTCGCTCCTCCGGACTCTTTCGCTCCGCCAACGCCGCTATGGCCGGCTCACTCGACGTCCCGGCCACCCCGCTCAACAACTCCGTCAAACGGAGCGCAATGTAAAATAACCCCGCCTCCGCTGGTCCCAAGACAACCCCAACCATCAAGGTCAACAGATGGGTCTTGGCAATCAAGGCCACCGTCGTCGCATAAAACCAACCGCCCTGCTTCCACGTTCCCACCACCTCACTCCACTTCACCCCGCCCAACACCTCACCCCATCCTACCCGATGCCATCCTAGTTTCCCCAACAACCACACATTCGGCCCAAACAACGCCGCAAAATAAGCCACCAGACCCGCCGCCACCCCACCTCCCCACAACAACACCCCGCCCACCGCTGGCACCGCCAACAACGCGCCAACCGTATTCGCTGCCTTCACCTCCGATAATTTTCCCTGAGCGCACAGAGGCTCCAGCAACAGCAAGGTCATCATAAACAGCGCCGTTAATCCCGTCGTTAAAACCAAGACCCACGCATCCGCATGCTCCACCCCAAACCAACGCTCCGTCCATCCCACCCACGTCACCACCCACGCCGCAACCAGCACCACCAACCCCATCAGGCCAAAGGCCACGAGACCTGGAGCCAAAACCCGTGCCTCTCGCGGGGCATCCTCTCTTACCCCGGCCTCCACCAAACGAATCCGCGTCAAATTCCGCACTCCAAAATCCAGCAAATTCAGCGACACCACCAACGAACTCGCCATGGCAAACACCCCAAACTTCACCTCGCCCCACACCTCCAACATCCACGGCGTCATCACCACCAAAAACAGCGCCTTGCTCCCAAAATTCAGCCCCTGCCAAATCTGATTCCGCCACAACTCCCGCCGATTGGCTCCCTCATCCATCTGCTGCTCCCCTGGCATACATTCCCTTCGCTTCCGGTCCTCAATTCAAACCGTGTCCCCTCATCCAGCCCGCTCCACCTGCCAAGTCTAGCGTCCCCCCGGCCCACCTTAAACAAAAGAACTCCGCCCCGTCCCACCAGGCTCGCCGCCACCCTCAAACAACTCGTTGGCCGGTCCGGGCACCGCAATTCCAGCCGCTTTCATCTCCCGGATCTTATTCCGAATCGTTCGTAAACTGATCCCTAGAACCCGTGCGGCCCGCGTCCGATTCCCCCCAAACCGATTCAACGCCTGCAAAATCAACCTCCGCTCCGCCTCGGCCAACGTCTCCGTCTGCACCGACAACCCATCCCCGCCCGACGAACGCTCCGGCAAAGCCAACTGCTCCTCCCCCAGCGGCTCATGATCCGGAGCCAAAATCACCGCTCGCTCCAACACATTCTGCAACTCCCGCACATTCCCCGGCCAAGGATAAGCCAACAACCGGTCCCGCGCCGCCGCCGACAAATCCCGAATATGCTTCCCATGTTTCCGACAAAACGTCTTGAGAAAATGCCGGGCAAAAATCAACACATCCCCTTCTCGCTCTCGCAACGGCGGCAGATGAATCGGCACCACATTCAGCCGGTAAAACAAATCCTCCCGAAACCGCCCCTCCTTCACCTCCTGAGCCAGATTCCGGTTGGTCGTCGCCATCACCCGCACATCCACCGGCAACGTCTTGTTACCCCCCACCCTCTCAAACTCCCGCTCCTGCAACACCCGCAACAACTTCACCTGCAACTCCGGCGGAATCTCCGAAATCTCGTCCAACAACAGCGTTCCCCCATCCGCGATCTCAAACCGGCCCTGTCTCCGCTGCACCGCCCCCGTAAACGCCCCCTTCTCATGGCCAAAAAACTCGCTCTCCAACAAATTGGCAGGAATCGCCGCACAATTCACCCGCACAAACGGCTTATCCGCCCGGTCACTCGCCTGGCACAACGCATGGGCCACCACCTCCTTCCCCGTTCCGCTCTCCCCCTGAATCAACACCGTCGCCTCCGCCTTGCCCAACTTCGCCACCATCTCCCGCACCCGTTGCATCGCCGGGCTCTCCCCCCACACCACCCCATCCGCAGACTCGTGCGCCGTCTCCTTCCGCAAATACTGATTCTCCGCCTCCAGCCGCACCATACTCTCCAAACGTCCCAACGCCAACTCCAGTGCCGAGGGCTCAATCGGCTTGACCAAATAATCCGACACCCCCAACCGCAGCGCCCGCAACGCCGACTCCATCGACCCAAACCCCGTCATCACCATCCCCTTGGTCCGCGGCGACACCCGACGAAGATCCTCCAAAAATTGCAGCCCGTCCCCATCCGGAAGCTGCAAATCACAAATCACCACATCGTAACTCTCCGTCGCCACCTGTCCCCGCGCCTGAATCAAATTCGACACCGCCAAAACCGAGTAACCCGCCTCCCGCAACAAATCCGCCACCAGTGCCCGCACCGCACTCTCATCATCCACCACCAAAATCTTCTCAACCGGCATCCCTCCTCTTTCTGCCAAACTTTCCCGTCCCCACCAAGCCCATTCATCCCCCTTGCACTCCGTCCTTCCGCCTCATAGAAAACCGCCGGATGCATCACGCCGCGTTTCTGCAAGACCTCGCCATCCTCATGATGGCCGCTGGCGTCGCCACCCTCCTCTTCCACAAACTCCGGCAGCCCATCGTCCTCGGCTACCTCGTCGCCGGCCTCCTCATCGGGCCCCACACTCCGCCCTTCCCACTCATCACCGACGAGGAAACCATCAAAACCCTCTCCGAACTCGGCGTCATCCTCCTCATGTTCTCCCTCGGTCTCGAGTTCAGCCTCCGCAAACTTCGCCAAGTCGGCAGCACCGCCTTCCTCGCCGCCATCCTTGAAATCGGCCTCATGATCCTGGTCGGTTACGAAATCGGCCGCTTCTTTGGCTGGTCCCAAATGGACCGCCTCTTCCTCGGCGCCATCCTCGCCATCTCCTCCTCCACCATCATCCTCAAAGCCCTGGACGGACTCGGACGCTCCCGCGAACCGTTTGCCCAATACGTCTTCGGCATCCTCATCGTCGAAGACATCCTCGCCATCGTTCTCCTGGCCCTCCTCTCCGGCATCGCCGTCACCGGCGCCCTCGAAGCTGGCACCATCGCCAGCACCGTCGGCCAACTCTCCCTCTTCCTCGTCGTCGTCCTGGTGGTCGGACTCCTTCTCGTCCCCCGATTCCTCAACTACATCGGCCGCACCAGCGGCGATGAAATGCTCCTCATCATCGTCCTGAGCCTCTGCTTTGGCGTCTCCCTCCTCGCCGTCGATCTCGGTTACAGCGTCGCCCTCGGCGCCTTCCTCATCGGTGCCGTCATCGCCGAAGCCCGGGTCATTGGCCGAATTGAAAACCTCATGAAACCGGTTCGCGACATGTTCAGCGCCATCTTCTTCGTCTCCATCGGACTCTTGATCGACCCCCAGCTCCTCATCGAATACGCCCTCCCCATCATCGTCATCACTCTCGCCGTCATCATCGGCAAAGTCGCCACCTGCACCCTCGGCACCTTCCTGGCGGGTCACACCATCCAAACCTCCCTCCGCGTCGGGATGAGCCTCGCCCAAATCGGTGAATTCTCCTTCATCATCGCCGCCCTCGGCGTCACCCTCGGCGTCACCAGCCACTTCCTCTACCCCATCGCCGTCATGGTCTCGGTCCTCACCACCCTCGCCACCCCCTACCTCATCCGCGGAGCCGATCCCACCGTTGCCTGGTTCGAACGGACCGCCCCTCCCGCCCTCCGCCGCGCCCTTGACCTCTACACCGCCTGGATCGGACGGCTCACCGCACCCCGAAACGAAAATCTCTTCCTCGACACCGCCAAGCGCATGTTCTGGCGCATCATCCTCAACCTCTTCCTCGTCGCGGGCATCCTCGTGGCCGCCCGCTTTGCCGCCGCCGCCCTCACCTCCGCCTGGCCCGACTTTCCCGGAGGCGAACCCGCCGCCCGCACCGCCTGCTGGATCGCAGCCATGCTCGGCTCCTCCTTCCTCTTCATCGCCACCTACCGCAAACTCGACATCCTCAGCGTCTTCATGGGCGAAATTGCCTCCAGCCTCGGAGACACCCCCAAGACCCGGTCCGCCATCAGCCGCTTCATCACCCTCATCGTCTTCTGGGGCGGACTCCTGATCATCGGACTGCTCATCTTTTTCCTGAGCATCTCCATCCTCCCCTCCTGGCAAATCGTTGGTCTCGTCGGATTCACCCTCGCCCTGCTCACCGTCCTCTTCCATGAGCGCCTTGTCGGCCTCTACCTTGCCGGCCAACAAGCCCTCGAGGAAACCTTCAACACCCCCAAAGACCACGCCCCAACCCCCATGCCCGACCGATTCGAAGAATCAGCCACTGCCATCCGCATGGATCGCATCCCCATCCCCCCGGGGCACCCCGCCATCGGCTTCAGCCTCGCGGAACTCAACCTCACCGCCCGGCCCGGCCCCGTGGTCATCGGCATCGGTCGCGGCTCCCACACCGTCCTCAACCCCTTCCCCGAAGAACAACTCCAACCCGGGGACGAACTCGCCATCCTTGGCTCCCCACCTCAACTCACCTTCGCCAAAGACTCCCTGACCCGCGCCGGTTCCTGATCCACCCCACCCGGCGCCTCAACCTCACCCCCTCCACCCCACCGGCCCCCACCGCCGCACCGCCCAACCCACCCCGGGCAAAACCCCCACAAAACCGC
>JBDNCR010000155.1:0-5156 GCA_046719555.1 Verrucomicrobiia bacterium
AAGCGGGATCGCAAAATACCATCAAGGATCACGTGTTGGCGCCGAAGCAAGTGACGGCGTTTGTCTCGATCATGCAGGGATGTAACATGCGGTGTTCCTTTTGCATTGTGCCGGACACGCGGGGACCGGAGCGCGGGCGTCCGATGGAGGAGATTGTTCAAGAAGTGGAGGGTTTGGTCGCCAGTGGAATCAAAGAGGTGACGTTACTGGGGCAAATTGTGAATCTGTACGGGCGGCACGAATTTCCGCAGGTCGGTGGGCGGTCGCCGTTTGTGCAACTGCTGGAGAGGCTGGATGCGATTGAGGGGTTGGAGCGGATCCGGTTTACTTCGCCGCATCCAATTGGGTTTCGTGCGGATTTGGTGGAGGCGTTTGCAAAGTTGCCGAAGCTTTGTGAGCATGTGCATTTGCCGTTGCAATCGGGAAGCGATCGGATTTTGAAGCGGATGCGGCGGGGATATACGGCCGAGCGGTTTCGGCGGCTGGCGGAGGCGCTGCGGTCGGCCAAGCCGGGCATGGCCTTGTCCACCGACATCATCGTTGGGTTTCCGGGGGAGAGCGAGGAGGACTATGCGGCGACGCGGGCGATGGTGGAGGAGGTGGGGTTCGATCAGGCCTACATTTTCCGGTATTCCCCGCGCAAAGACACGCCGGCGGCGGCGATGGCGGATCAGGTGGATGAGGATGAGAAGATGCGGCGCAACCAGGATTTATTGAGCGTGTTGGATCGGCTGGCGATGGAGAAGACCCGGCCTTTGGTGGGGCAGGAGGTGGAGATTCTGGTGGAAGGTCCGAGCAAGACCAACGCGAGCCGTCTGGCGGGGCGGACGCGGAGCAATCGGTTGGTGGTTTTTCCGGGGGAGCCGCGTCATCTTGGGCAATTGATGCGGGTTCGGGTGACGGAGACGACCGGTTTTACGTTATACGCCGACCCGATGATTTTTGAGGGGGATTGAAGGGAGGGGTTTGGGACCCAGAAGGGACGATTTCCCAGAGAGACGGCTCGATCCTTGGGGCAGGTTTTGAGGGGGGTTAGTTTGAGGTCGTGCCGATCCATTGCTTAAGTCCTTTCTCAAGGCTTAGGAAATCTTTAATTCCTAAGGTTGCGCACATGCGGGCTGGGTCTCCAACGGAGTGAAGGATGTCGCCCTCGCGCTGAGGGGTGGAGCGGACATGACCGGACCACTGGGGAAAGAGACCGCGCATGATTTCGAGCGTTCGGTTAATGGAGGTGGCATGGCCTGTGCAAACATTTATTGGGGTGCTTCCGGCTTCAAGGGGAACACCGAGCGCGTGAACGACGGCCTGGGCAACATCGGTGACGTGAATGAAATCGCGGGTTTGCTCGCCGCCGCCGTGGAGGTCGATATCGAGATTTTTTTCGAGGGCAGAGCGAAAAATAGACATAACGCCGGAGTAGGGGGAGGCGGGATCTTGGCGTGGGCCGTAAACATTGAAAAAGCGAAGGGCAGCGCACCGGAGACCTCGGGTTGTGCACCAGAGGCGGGCATAATCCTCCGCCATCTTTTTCTGTAAACCGTAAGGGGACGTTGGGCGGAGAGGCGAGGATTCATCCAACGGCAAACGTTCGGGTTGGCCGTAGACGGCGGCGGAACTGGCTAAAACGATTCGATTGACCGCCAAACGTGCAGCCAAGTCCAGGACGTGGAGAGTGGTGGTTAAGGTGCGGTGGTGAGCTTCCAAAGGGTTGGTCCACGAAAGGGCTACCGAAGGAAGAGCTGCCAGGTGAACCCATCCGGACCAAGCCGTTCGCGGAAGATCATCGGGAAGAAGAGCGGTGACTTCCTTCTGGATCACAAGGAGACGGGAATTGTGGGGGAGATTTTGCGGGCTACCGGAGGAAAAATCATCCACAACCAGCACAGACGCACCACTGGTGAGAAGCGCCTCCACAACATGTGATCCGATAAATCCGGCCCCACCGGTGACCAAGAAGTGTTGCATTGGTTTGAGGCTAGGGTTCAGGGACCGCGGAGAAAAGCCATACCTCAATGATCTGCAGTTGGGAATCAAGCTCGACGGCGGCTGGAACACGACCTTTCTCCTCGATCACAGAAAGATCGAAAGGTGAGTGGCAGTGGGAACGATGGTGACGCTGATCGGAAAAGTGGAGGGAAGCGGTCGGAGACTTTGCGAGAGAAGAGATCGAAACAAAAACAGGCTCGCCGTAACGAGGTTGAAGTCGTAACTCTGGAGAGGTGAAGGCACGATCGGCTCTTATCGGCCATACTGGCTTTGTCGGATCCAATCTTGCGGCTCAGCGGCCCTTTGACGACTGCTTTCGGAGCTCAACCATCCACGAGATGAGAGGAAAAACCTATGACCTCGTGGTGTGCGCTGGGGTTCAGGCCAAAAAATGGTGGGCTAACGACCACCCTGATCAAGACTGGCAAAGTATCCAAAAGCTGCTGGATGTCCTCCGTTCCGTTCATGTTCGGCGTTTCGTGCTCATTTCAACGGTGGATGTGTATCCCGAGCCCTCCGGCGTCGATGAGGAGACGCCCATTAATCCTTCGATCAACCACGCCTACGGACGCCATCGGTATGCCGTTGAGCAGTTTGTGAGGGATTCTTTTTCACCACACTACATCATCCGACTTCCGGGGTTATTTGGAAACGGGATCAAGAAGAATGTGATTCACGACCTGATGTATGGTCATGAGTTGCAGAAGATCAATCCGGCAGCGATCTACCAGTATTATTCGTTAGACCGAATCGCGCGGGATCTGGAGAAGGTCATAAGCGAGAATCTGCGGTTGGTGAATTTCGCGTCTGAGCCTGTGAGCACCCGGGAAATCATTGAGCGTTTCTTTCCTTTGGTGGAGGTAGGGCCGGAGGCAGCATTCAAAGCGGCCTACGACATGCGGAGCCGTTATGGAGTGCTATGGGGCTCTCCGGCACCCGGTTATTTGTTCAGCCGGGTTGAGATTTTGAACCAATTGGCTGAATTTTTGAGGCGTCAACCAAGGTGCCTCGATGGGTTTCGGGCATGACCTTGGCCTGTTCAAACATCGCTTGGAGTCCGGAGGAGGATCGAGAGGCTTATGCCTTGCTGGCCTCGCTTGGGGTGAAAGCGGTGGAACTCGCACCTGCGCGGCTTTGGCCAGACCCGGGAAGGGTTTCTGAGGTAGATGCGGTGCTTGGTCCCTTGCGGGAGTATGGGTTGGGAGTTGCCGGGTTTCAGGCGATCCTTTTTCAAAAGTCAGATTTGGTTTTGTTCGATTCGGTGGCGCGGCCTCGATTATTCGCTTATTTGGTCGATTTGGCCGGGCTTTGTGCCCGCGTCGGAGGCCGCTATTTGGTTTTTGGAGCGCCGAAGAATCGCCGGGTGCCGGAAGGCATGAACCGAGACGAGGCTTGGGCCATCGCCACCGATTTTTTTTGTAGACTTGGGGAGGCTGCTTGCAAATTTGGCGTGTTCTTCGGAATGGAGGCGAATCCTTCGGCCTACGGATGCAATTTCTGTTGTGGGGCGGCAGAAGCGGTTAAGCTGGTGGCGGAGGTGGGTTCTCCTGGATTTCGCTGGCATGTTGATGCAGGTGCTTTGGCCATGAACGGTGAGCCGTTGCCGGGCACGATTGTGGCAAATGCCGCGTGGATTGGGTCTTACCACGCCAGTTAGCCACAACTCTCCAGTTGGGACGAGCCATGGGAAGGTCATGCGGTCGCTGCCGCCGCGCTTCGGACCATTGGCTATCAGGGCCCAGTCTCCATTGAAATGAAGCGTCAAGCCGACGGCCTCGATTCCCTGCGACGCGCGGTGGAACAGGTGGGGAAGTTATACGGCATCTAAGCCCGAGGCCGACCAACGAGGAAGTCATATGGATGCCCTAATTGTTGGCGGAGGTTTTTTTGGGGCTTACCTTGCGCTTTTGCTCAAAGAGCGCGGACTCAGTCCGGTGGTTTGCGAGAGGGAAGACGACTTGCTTCGACGAGCTTCCTATCATAACCAGGCTCGGGTGCATCATGGGTATCACTACCCCCGCAGCTTGATGACTGCGGTGCGCTCTCGAATCAACTTTCCCCGTTTTCTGGAGGATTTCCCCGACTGTATTTGCACCGATTTTGAAAAGTATTATGCCATTGGCTCGGTTTTGGGAAAGGTTACGGCGGCCCAATTTGAAACCTTCATGGGAAGGGTAGGGGCACCTCTCGAGCCAGCGGCAGTCGGGGTGGCCCGGCTTTTTGACTCCAGACTCATTGAACGGGTGTGGAAAGCGAGGGAAGCGGCTTTCGATGCGGGGAAGCTGCGTTTGGTGATGCGCAGCCGCCTTCAGCAAGCTGGGGTTGAGGTCAGGCTGGGAGCGGAGGTGGTTCGGGTGGAGCCGAAGGGGGACGGGACTTGGGAAGCGTGGGCATGGTGGGGTCATGAGGAGATCCGGATCCGCTCCCGTTGGATCTTCAATTGCACCTACAGTGGACTCAACCGCCTGCGCCGGGCGTCGGGGATGGAGCTTCTCCCGCTCAAGCATGAACTAACCGAAATGACCCTAGTCGAGCCTCCATCCTGTCTTCGAGGCTTGGCCGTTACGGTAATGTGTGGACCTTTTTTTTCGCTGATGCCTTTTCCCGATCAGGGACTTTGGACGCTCAGCCACGTCCGTTATACACCTCATCATAGCTGGCGTGATGGGCCTGACCAACCTTGGTGCGATCCTTACGAACACTTTAGCCGTTCGGTTAAGGCTACAAATGGGCCGCTAATGATTCGAGATGCGGCCCGTTATCTCCCGGCGATGGCAGGGTGTCGACAGGTTGGATCTCTTTGGGAGGTCAAGACGGTGCTCCCGCAAAGCGAGCTCGACGACGGCAGACCTATTCTCTTCCATCGAGATCAGGTTCATTCAGGATTCATCAGCGTGATGGGCGGAAAACTTGACAATATCTACGATCTTCCAATTGAAATTGATGCCCTTGGCATCTAAGGGGAGCCCGCGATCCGCCATGGACAAAACGTTAGTCGTCTCCGTGATTGTCCCGCTGAAGAATTCAGCGAAAGAACTGCCAGAGTTCCTTTCGGAATTGGTTGACGTCTTGGCTTCGGCCTATCGCTTTTATGAAATTATCCTGGTGGACGATGGCTCCACCGATGCCACGGCACGAGTGGCTGGAGGGCTTCTGAAGAAATACGATCG
>JBDNCR010000156.1:0-5154 GCA_046719555.1 Verrucomicrobiia bacterium
GGGGACCCAGATTGAGTTGATGCGCAGCGGGGAAGTTCAGGCACGGGCGCGAGAGCGGGTAAAGGCTCTGCGGCCGGAGCTCAGTCCGGGACCGGTGTCGCTCTCGGTGAATCAGACGCCGAGAACCTCGATTTTTGTCTTTCAGGCAACCGGACATGATCCGAGGTATGTGGAGGCTTATCTCAATGCGGTGCTGCACAGCTTCATCAATTTCAAGGATGATATGCGGAGCGAGACTTCCGGGAGGACGCAGTCGGCGATCAATGAGCAGTTGTTCCGGTTGGAGCAGGAGTTGAAAACGGCTCAAGAGAAGCTGTTTGATTTCCAAAAGAACAACGATGTTGTGGTGTTGCAGGAACAAGGAAACGTTGCGGCAGGTTATCTCACCAATCTGGAACGTGAGCTTGCGGATAAACGGCGAGAGGCGCGTTTGTTGGAAATGCTGACGCTGGATCAGACTCTGGAGCGACGGGGAGCCGCTCTTGGGGGAAGGGAGGAAAGCAATGGTCCGGATGGGACGGGAACCCTCATTGGGCAACGACCAGAGTCGGAGTATTTGAAGGCGCAGAAGGAGATTCAGTTGTTGAGGACGCAGTTCAATGAGCTTTCGCGAAACCTGAAACCTCGGCATCCGAAATTGATCAAGCTGCGCGAAGATATTGATCGGCAGGAGAACCTGCTTGAACTTTTTCGAAGCCAGGGCTTGGAGCAGATGCGGAATGAGAGAGAATCGCTTTTGATTCAGATCAAGAATTTGGAGGAGACCCGAACGGAGTGGGAGGCGCGGGCGTTGCAGACGAACCGACTGATGGCCGAATACTCCAGTTTGAAGGCGAATGTGGACCGAATCAAAAATTTGTATGAGCGGTTGTTGGACACGACGGTGGGAGTGGATGTGTCAACGGGGATCAGCCAGGCGGACATGTCGATTTTGGACCAGGCTTCACCTGCGGTGGAGATTAAACCAAGTTTGGGCAAGGCCCTGGGCACGGGGGTTGTGATTGGCTTGGTCTTGGGTCTGGGAATCCTGTTGGTAGTGGACCGGTTTGATGACCGGATTCGGTCCTTTACCGAGTTTGGGGATTACTTCGATGATCGGGTGGTAGGGCATTTGCCTGACGAAGGGCGGATCCAGTCTCGGCAACAGCTTTTGGGCCCGGGGATCGATCGCCAGATCTACTCAGAGGCGATTCGGAACATTCGGTCAGCGTTGCTTTTCATGCCGCATGGAGGTTCACCCCCGAAGACCTTGATGGTGGCCAGCGCGATTCCTGGGGAAGGCAAATCGACGGTCGCGGCCAACTTGGCGATCACGATGGCGTTGTCGGGGTCAAAGGTGTTGCTGGTGGACGGAGATTTGAGGAAGGGCATCTTGCATGAAATGTTCGGGGTGCCGAGTGCGCCAGGGTTGACCGATGTATTGGCCGAAACAACGGAGTGGGGGGAAGCGGTGCAGCGGACCGCATGGGAGGGACTCGATTTGATGGTGCGGGGTCCAACAACGGCGGGATCCGGTGAGTTATTGCTGCGGGATGTTTTTAGTCGGATGTTGGAAGAGGCGCGTGGGCGATATGATTTTGTCATCTTCGATACGTCGCCGGTGTTGGCTGCGGATGATAGTCCGAGTATGGCCCCACGATTTGACGGGATTTTGCATGTGACTCGGGCGGACTTTACTTCGGCCCGTTTGGTCGATCGTTCGCTCAGCCTGCTCAAGCATCGACAAGGGAAAATTGTCGGGATTGTTCTCAATGCGGTCAGCACGAAGTCGCCGGACTATTATCACTACCGTTACTACCGCGAGTATCAGGCGAAGGAGGCCTGATTTTGCTGGCGGGGCGGAAGCGGGATCCGTTTAATCGCCGGTTCTATGCTTGATATCCGGCTTATTCGAGAACAGCCCGAGGAGGTTCGGCGGCGCTTGGCACTCCGTGGCAAGGGGGTGGAGGAGGTGCTTGATCAAATTGCCCAGGGAGACGCCAAGAGGCGGGCCATTATCGCGGAGGTTGAGCGGCTCAAGAGCGAGCGAAATGCGGCTTCAAAGCAGATTGGTGCGCGGAAGGCCCGAGGGGAAGCAGCGGATGATTTGTTGGCGGGGATGAAGGAAGCAAGCGACCGGATCGCCTGGTTGGACCGGGAGTTGGCAGAGGTGGAGGAGGCGCAGCGCGCGTGGCTTTTGTCGGTGCCTAATTTGCCTTATGTCGGGTGTCCTGAGGGGCAGGGGGCCGAAGATAATCCAGTGGTGGGATCTTGGGGTGAGCTGCCCCAGTTTCCCTTTGAGGCCAAGGATCATGTGACCTTGGGAACAGCCCTGGGGCTCTATGATTTCGAGGCTGCGGCGAAGATTTCAGGATCAGGCTTTGCTGTCTTCAAGGGGGCGGCCGCGCGCCTGCAGCGGGTTCTGGTGGGATGGTTGCTGGATCTGCACACAGCGGAGCACGGCTATGTGGAGGTGGCCCCGCCTTATCTCGTGCGGGAGGTTTGTATGGAGGGAACGGGGCAGTTGCCGAAGTTCCGTGACGACATGTATGGGGTCGAGGGGGAGGGGTTGTTTTTGGCCCCAACGGCGGAGGTTCCGGTGACGAACCTACACCGCGAGGAGATTTTGGCACAAGAGGCCTTACCGCTTCGGTATGTGGCTTACACGCCGTGTTTCCGAAAAGAGGCGGGGAGCGCGGGGAAGCTGACCCGGGGGCTGATTCGGATGCATCAGTTTGATAAAGTGGAGTTGGTGCAGATTGTGGAGCCGGAACGTTCCTACCAGGCTCTGGAGGAGTTGCGACGACATGCGGAGATGGTGTTGGAGCGGTTGGAGTTGCCGTTCCGGACGGTGGAATTGTGTGCGGGTGATTTGGGATTTGGGGCGGCGAAGTGTTATGATCTTGAGGTGTGGGCTCCGGGAACCGGTGCCTGGTTGGAGGTTTCGTCATGTAGCAACTTTGAGGCGTTCCAGGCTCGGCGAATGAATCTCCGCTACAAGGACGGCACTGGGAAAAACCAGCCGTGTCATACCTTGAATGGGTCGGGGGTGGCGTTGGCCCGCTTGGTGGTGGCGCTTTTGGAGAATGGGCAGCAGCCGGACGGCTCGGTTCGGCTCCCGGCCGCTTTGCAGGAGCGATTCGGGGACGACTGTCTTCGTCGCAGGACTTAAACCCTAGTCGAGGGTGACCCATCGCCCAGGGACCCGTAGCCAGCCGGCTGGTGGATGATGCTGGCCGACATGCCAGGTGGAACCGTGGCGCGCCAGAGGGAGGATGGCGCGCGGTTGACCGAGAATGTTTTGCTGGACGATCTCGATGTGTCGGGAGCCAACGTGCGAGATGATGGCGACGTGGCCGTAGGTTCCTTCGGTGAAGACGAGCAGATCGTCGGGTTGGGGGCGGACCCCGTAACCGTTGCGGAACTGGAGAAGGGCGCGCCGATGGTTGATCTGGCCGTGGGGAACCGATGGATCGAAGAAATCTTTGGCGTGACCCATGACATCGGGAAAGGCATGGCCCAAGGCGTCGAAGTAAAACCGTTTGATGAATTCGACGCACTGCCACTTTTGGCCGTAGTAGTAACCGCAGGGAGCAAAATGGCGTCCGTGGCTGGTGACGATGTCAGGCCCATTGTGATAAACGGGCACGCCCCGGTAATGATCGATGGGATCGCCGACCTCGGGTGGGACTGCTTCATGGTTGGAAGGAGAGGAGAGGGAGTGGGGCTCAGGAGGGGGCTTCATGAGAAGGAGGAGCAGGATCCCGGTTGCACAAACGCCCATGAGAAGTGGAGCCGCGCGGAGAACCATAAGACGATTTTGGAGGGAGAGGGGGTGAGGAGCAAGTCCGAGCGGACCGGAGGCAGATTGGGGGAAGCGGTTGGGCGGTGAGAACGGGTCAAAGGGGGGGTGTAAAAGGGGTTTGCGATCATTGCAAGGGAAGGTATGGATTGAAGGATGAATCGTTTGAGTTGGCTTTTGATTTTTGGGTTAACCGGGATGGCTTCGGTCGTGGTTAAGGCCGAAACCGAGGATTATCGGGTGACGACCATCCGCTTTTTCCCGGCGCCTGGTTTGGCGGAGAAGATGAAGGACGGACGGTTTACGGGGTCGAATACCAGCGCGACGAATGATTTTGTTGAGATTGCTCGAATCGCCGAGGCACCGCCGGAAGGGGAATGGACCACGATTGAGGTGGAGAGGCCGAAGGCGTATCGTTTTATTAAATATGAAGGGCCGCACGGCAGTTACGGGGCGGTGGCGGAGCTTGAGTTTCGAGCGGGAGAACGGGTGCTTAAGGGTGAACCGTTTGGGACCGCAGGAACCCGAGGGGAGGCGGAGACAAGTTTTGACAAGGCATTGGACGGTTTGACCGAGACCTACTTCGAGGGCAAGGAGCCGAACAATCAATATGTGGGATGGGATTTGGGTCCGCAGAGTCAGGTGGAGCCCCTGACCGTTTCTATCGAACCGGGACTGCATCCGGAGCCTGTGGAGGTGGAATTGCGGACGGGGACCGAAGGGGCGACTATTTACTACAGCGTTCGTGGAGAAGTGCCACGAGCGGATGCGTCGTCGGTGGTGTCGGGGCCAATTCGGCTGGAGCAGAATACGTTACTGATGGCGTTGGCAACGAAGGAGGGCCTGGCCGATACGCCGCTGTTCGTTGGGGCCTACCGGATTGGGGAAGCGGGGGCGGCACGGGCTGGAATTCGAACGTTCCACATTGGCAATAGTCTCACGGATACGGTGAACAACTCCCTGCAACCGCTGGCAGCGAGCGCGGGCAAGGAGATGTCGTTTCACCGATTCACCATTCCCGGCGCTCCAACCGACTGGCTCTGGAACCATCCAGGAACTGGTTTTGGGGACAACCGGTATGTGGAGGCTTTTCAGGTGTTAGCTCCGATTGATCATATTACGACTCAGCCGTTTGCAGGTCATAACCGGTCGGTGGCAAATGAGGCCGAGCACAGCGCTAAGTTTTTTGAGGAAGCCAGGAAGAGTAGTCCGGAGATTCAACCGTGGATTTACGTGCAGTGGCCAGGGCGGGAGTTTCAAGATCACTGGTCACGAGGGGAATTTGATCGGCCAGAGGGGATGGAGGTGACGCCCGCGACGGACTATGCTGGAGCCATCGAGAATCATCTACGGTATGCGGAGGCGGTAAAGGC
>JBDNCR010000157.1:0-5153 GCA_046719555.1 Verrucomicrobiia bacterium
CGACAGCACCGCCAACACCGGCAACGACACCCCGCGCCCCTCCTCACCCTCCACCAACCGCACCACCGCAGCCCCAAACAAATCCCATCCCGTCAAGGCCAGCAACAAACCCAATCCAAACACTGCTGCCAACGACGCCCGTTCCCGGGACAACCTTCGCCGCGGATCATCGTCCTGTTCCATCGCATCGGCAAATGCAATCAAGTAAGCCGACCGCGCCCCCGCCGCCAAAGCCAACGTCGCATCCGCCAACACCGCCAAACTCCCCACATGCCACCCCACCGCCAACTTCAATAAAGCCACCGCCGTGCTCGCCAACATGATCACAATCGACGAACGATTGCGATCAAACCAGCCGAGATCGGCACCCGCCGGCGGCGAAGCTTGGGAAACGGTTTTCATCTGCCTAACCTCTCGGACAGTAACGGCCCACCCTTGCCACGGTCAATCGTCCTCCCACCACTTCGTCACCAATCTTTAACACACCCATCATCGCCAACCCCTCCCTCCTCCATCTAAAAACCTGACCGCCCCCCTTGCTCCCCGTTCCAAACTTCGCCAATTTTCCCCAATCCCACCCTATGACCACCCCCGACCCTCTCAACGCCCCCGAACTCTTTTCCAACCGCGATCTCAGCTGGCTCGAATTCAACCAACGGGTCCTCGAAGAAGCCCGTGACCCCCTGAATCCCCTCCTCGAACGGGTCAAATTCCTCGCCATCACCTGCTCCAACCTCGACGAATTCTTCGAAATCCGAGTCGCCGGCATCAAACAACAAATCGAAAACGACTCCTCCATCATCGGCCCCGATGGCCTGCGCCCGGCCGAACTCTTCGCCCGCATCCGGGCCCGCGTCGAACGTTTCGTCCACGACCAATACCACACCTGGAATGCCGAACTCCTCCCCGAACTCGCCCAACACCACATCCGCTTCCATCACGTCTCCGACCTTTCCGACCAAGAACGCGTCTGGGCCCACAACTTCTTCCTCGACGAAGTCTTCCCCGTTCTCACCCCCCTTGCCATCGACCCAAGCCACCCCTTTCCCCAGCTCCTCAACAAATCCCTCAACCTCATCGTTGCCCTCCAACGCAGCCAAGCCGAAGCCGAGCCCCGCTACGCCATCGTCCAAGTCCCCCGTGTCCTCAACCGGCTCATCTTCATCCCGGACCGCCCCCCCCGCCACTACGACATCATCCACCTCAGCCGCCTCATCGAAGCCTTCATCGGCGACCTCTTCCCCGGCATGACCGTCCTCGGCGTCTACGCCTTCCGCGTCACCCGCAACAGCGACCTCTACGTCGACGAAGAAGAAGCCGAAAACCTCCTCCAAACCATCGAAGAAGAACTCAAAAAACGAAACCGCGGCAACGCCGTCCGGCTCGAAATCGACGACGCCTGCCCGCAAACCGTCAAAACCTTCCTCCTCGACAAATTCGGACTCACCGACGACGACTGCTACCAAGCCGAAGGCACCATCAACCTCCTCCGCCTCCTCCCCCTAACCACCCTCGACACCGACCCCGCCCTCAAAGACAAACCCTTCTCCCCAGTCCCCTCCCCCATGATCCCTCCGGAGGCCGACCTCTTCGAACTCCTCCGTCGCCAAGACATCCTCCTCCACCACCCCTACGAAACCTTCTCCACCGTCATCGAACTCCTCCAAATTGCCGCCGACGATCCCCACGTCCTCGCCATCAAAATGACCCTCTACCGCACCAGCGGTGATTCCCCCCTCGTCAAAGCCCTCATCGACGCCTCCAATCGCGGCAAACAAATCTCCGTCCTCGTCGAACTCCGCGCCCGTTTCGACGAAGAAAACAACATCGCCTGGGCCCGCCGCATGGAAGAAGCGGGCATCCACGTCGTCTACGGCCTGGTCGGACTCAAAACCCACTGCAAAACCCTCCTCATCGTCCGGCGCGACGAAGACCAAATCCGTCACTACGCCCACCTCGGCACCGGCAACTACCATCCCCGCACCGCCCGGCTCTACACCGACCTCGGCCTCCTCACCACCCGCCCCGAACTCACCAAAGAAGTCGCCATGCTCTTCAACATCCTTACCGGGATGGCTGACTACCCCGGCTTCCACAAACTCCTCGTCGCCCCCTTCGACCTTGCCGACGCCATCATCCGTCTGATCCGTGCCGAAGTCGACAACGCCAAGCTCGGCCTCCCGGCCCGCATCTTCTTCAAAATGAACTCCCTGGTCGACCCCACCATCATCCGCGAACTCTACCTCGCCTCCCAAGCCGGCGTTCGGATCGACCTCTGCGTCCGGGGCATCTGCTGCCTCCGTCCAGGCATCCCCGGCATCTCCGACCGGATCGAAGTCCGCTCCATCGTCGGTCGCTTCCTTGAACACAGCCGCATCTTCTACTTCGAAAACGCCGGCCACCCCAAAGTCTACGTCGGCAGTGCCGACCTGATGCCCCGCAACCTCTACAAACGGGTCGAAGTCGTTTTCCCCATCGAAGATCCGACCCTCCGCTCCACCCTCACCGACTTCATCATCGACCTCCACCTGCGCGACAACGTCAAAGCCCGACGCCTCCTCCCCGACGGCACCCACGAACGCATCCCGATTCCTGAAGGCACCGAACCCATCGACAGCCAGGCCCTCTTTATGGCCCGTGCCGGTGAATCCTTCACCCCTCCCTCCACCCGCGCCAAAAAAGCCGTCCTCCAAGGAAACGCTCCCGCCACCGTCGCGCCCCCAACCTGATCATCGTCCGCCCACCTCCCGAATCCGGCTCCCGCTACACCATCCCCATCAGCTTCCGCCCAGTCCAATACGCCACCAACAACCCGGCTAACCCCAACATCC
Organism: Verrucomicrobiia bacterium; assembly: GCA_046719555.1. Classification (GTDB taxonomy): domain Bacteria; phylum Verrucomicrobiota; class Verrucomicrobiia; order Methylacidiphilales; family CALFVM01; genus CALFVM01. The sequence continues at coordinate 2,832 of JBDNCR010000157.1, forward strand.
ACGCCGGATGACTCCACAACCGCACCCGTTGCCGCACCGGCTCAGGCTCGGGCAACACCGACACCCGTTCAAAGGCCTCTCGCGCCTCCGCAATCGGAAAAAACGCCCCCCCCGTCACCGCCGCAATCTCTCGTAACGCGGCGAAATTCGCGGGCTGTCCCACCCGCTCTCGTTCCGTCGCCAACACCGGAATCTCCGTCTCCACCCTCGCCCCATTCGAAGCCTCCACCGTCACCCGCAAAGGCCCGGCACCCGTCACTGGCAAACGCCCCACATACAAACCCCAGCCATCCTCCTGCGCCTCCATCGTAAACTGCTCCACCCGACCCTCCCCCCGCACCGCCCGCCCCACCACCTTCCCCCCACGCATCGGAAACCCCGACTCATCCGAAACCACCGCCTGTAAAAAAATCGTCTCCCCCACCGATGGCCTTTCCGGAGCATAACTCAACCGGATCCCTCGATCCGTCGCCAAATATCGTCGGTGGGCCATCCATCGCACCACCTGGCTCCAGAAACGGTAATGATACAAATCTTCCACCCCACGCCGCCACCGCCACGCCGACTCCACCCCCATAAACAACACCTTCCCATTCCCCGCATTCGACGCCACCAAAAGCGGCAACCGTCCCCACTCATTCCGCTGCGTCGCGTGAGTCGCCAGCACCTCACTTCCCGGCTTGTTCCTCACCACCGGCGCACACCACCAAAACCCCGGCAAACCCCTCCAGATCTTCTCATTCTCCCGCTCCTCCTTGCCCAAAAACGTCAAAAAATGACCCGCGCCCCGTTGCACCAAAGCCAGCCGTTGCTCCACCGGAAACGAATATCCTCCCGACTGCCCCTCCTTCAACAACACCGGCAACAACTCCTCCAGCGGCGTCCCCAACAAACTTTCCAACCTCCCTCGCCTCCCTGGCAAAAACACCAGCCCGCTGCCCTGCTGTCGCACCAAACCCACCAACGCCTCCACATCCTGCAACGTCAACTCCCCGGACCCCACCCCCACATCTCCTAAAAACACCACATCATACACCATCAACTCATTCTCCGCCGTCGGGAACCGTGGCAAATACGTCGGCCCCTCGGCCACCCCCAACTCCGGATGAAACAACACACACTCCACCTTCACCCCCGGATCCCGCAACAACGCATTCCGCAAAAACCGGAACTCCCAACGCGGCCGCGAATCCACCACCAACACCTTCAACGTCTCCGCCCGCACCGAAATCGGCACCTCCACCCGATTGTTCCCCTGCACAAACTCCTCCGGCTGCACCGGAACCTCCACCTCCAACACATACTCCCCGGTCTTCTGCGGCGTCCACAACAGCGCATCCTCCATCCACGCCCCCGCGCCCAACACCACCTTCCTCGACGCCTCCTCCTTCCGCCCCACCCTCAAACTCACCCTCGTCTCCAACTTTCGACCCAAATAATTCCGCACCGCAAATGGAATCGCAATCTGCTCCCCCACCAACCCATAGGCCGGCGGAGCCACCAACTCCAAAGCCACATCCGGCAAATGCCGGTCACTCCCCACCCCCAACACCACCACCGGAACCTCCCGCTGACGTAACCGGGTCGCGGCCGCACCCGGCGGATTGCCCATATTCCAATCCCCATCACTCAACAACACCACCGCCCGCACATTCCCTCGCCGATTCGCCACCCGATCCAATCCCTCACCCAAATCCGTCCCCTCCACCCCCTCCCCTCCGATCACCTCCTCCACCACCGTTCCCTGGCGCCGCAACAAATCCATCAACTCCTCATCCTCCAACACCCGCTCCACCGCCAACGCCCGCGACACCGCCCCCGTCGCCCGGGGCACATCCACCGTCTCCATGCTCCCCGTCCGGTCCACCAACACCACCACCTCCGGAGCCTCCAAACGGACCGCAGAGCGAATCACCTCCAACTGAAGAAACGTCAACGCCAACATCACCACCGCTGCCAATCGGATCACCTCCAAACCCAACACCCCCCGCCTCCGCCCCAGCCCATCCCACTGTCGGAACCCAGCCCAGACCGCCCCAACCACCAGCACCAACGCCAGAGCCACCTGCCACCAACTCGCCACCCACCCCACCGTCACACCGCCACCTCCTCCCGACGTGCCGCCACCCGCTCGCTCTCACCCTTCATCACACTCCTTCGCCCCGCGAACGTCAGCCAACCCTCCCCCAACAGCGCCAACGCTGCCAGCGCCACAAACCATCGCCACAACTCCACCTCCCGCACCCCCTCCCTCCCCGCCGCCCGATCATCCCAACCCACCCGCACCGGAGCCATCAACTCCGCCACCTCCGCCACCGTCAT
>JBDNCR010000158.1:0-5127 GCA_046719555.1 Verrucomicrobiia bacterium
AACCGATGGCAGCCTGGTCCATTACAAAACTTCGTCCGTTCACAGTCCGGCCGATGATCACGGGATTCGCTGGGATAGTTTTGGGATGGATTGGGGGGTAACGACGCCCTTGGTATCGGCGCGGGATGCCGCTTTCCCAAGATTGGCGGAATATGCGTCGCCATTCGTTTTTTGAGAAGTGGCCATGAAGATTTTTTTGACCGGGGCAACAGGTTTTGTGGGGTCTCATGTTTTGCAGAAAGCGATGGAACGGGGATGGGAGGTTCTCGCGCATCGCCGGGATGAGCGTCGTCGACCCCACCTTCCCTTGAAGGATGATCCGGTCTGGTTAACCAAACCGTTGGACCGAGTAGGGCGGGAAGATTTGGAGGGATGTCAGGTGGTGGTCCACTTGGCAGCTCACACTCCCAATCCGCCTTATGATACGTTTGAGCGTTGTTTTTATTGGAATGTGACGACGGCCCTTCGCCTGGCCGAGGAATCTCGGATTGCGGGGGTGCGACGATGGGTGGTGGCGGGTTCGTGTTTTGAGTATGGTCGGGCCGGGGAGCGTTATGATTTGATTCCGCCGAATGCGCCGTTGGAGCCGGTGACTTCGTATCCGGCGTCGAAAGCTGCGGCGAGTGTGGCCTTTTACGCATGGGCGATCCACCACGGGCTCGAGTTGTGGCTGGGTCGGATTTTTCAGGTTTTTGGTCCGGGTGAACCGGAGAGTCGGCTTTGGCCTTCGTTGCGACGAGCGGCTTTGGCCGGGGAGGATTTTCCGATGACTCTTGGGGAACAGGTGCGCGATTTTATCCCTGTGGAAAGAGTGGCGGAGTTTTTTTTGGAAGCAGTGTCTCGCGAGGATCTCAAGTCAGGACATCCATTGGTAGAGAATGTGGGAACGGGTCGGGGACGAACGTTGCGAGCTTTTGCCGAGGAGTGGTGGTCGCATTGGGGGGCGCGGGGCAGGTTAAAGGTGGGTGAGGTGCCGTATCGTCCCAATGAGGTGATGCGTTTGGTGCCTCTGGTGGGGGAACGGTCGGGTTGAAGTTGCTTCTCAGGGGGGCCAGCGTAGGCTGCGCGACGGATGAAAGCGGTCATTTTGGCAGGCGGACTTGGAACGCGCTTGTCTGAAGAGACGGGAATGCGGCCAAAGCCGATGGTGGAGATCGGAGGCAAGCCGATTCTCTGGCATATCTTAAAGATCTATTCGGCCCACGGAATTCAGGACTTCATCATTTGCGCGGGTTATCGCGGGTATATGATCAAGGAGTATTTTGCCAATTATTTCCTGCATCAGTCGGATGTTACTTTTGATATGCGGGATAATCGCATGGAAGTTCATGAACGACGCTCTGAGCCGTGGCGGGTGACGGTCGTTGATACCGGTGAAGATTCGATGACCGGGGGGCGAATCAAACGAATCCGCCCCTATTTGACGAAGGATGAACCCTTTTGCATGACCTATGGGGACGGCGTGGCCAACGTGGATCTGAGTGCTTTAATTGCGTTCCACCAGGCTCATGGGAAAAAGGCGACGTTGACCGCGGTGCAACCGATGGGGAGGTTCGGTGCGCTGCAGTTGCAGGGTGCGGAGGTGAAGGCTTTTCAGGAAAAGCCGCAGGGGGATGGAGCGTGGATCAATGGGGGATTTTTTGTGTTGCATCCGACGGTGACCGATGAGATTGAGGGCGATTTAACGATCTGGGAACGGGCCCCGATGGAGAAGCTGGCGGCGGCCGGAGAGATGATGGCGTTTAAGCATCAAGGATTCTGGCAGCCGATGGATACCCTCCGCGATAAGCAGAGGCTGGAGGAGTTGTGGGACAGTGGGAAGGCTCCTTGGAAGATCTGGTGAGGATGGGCACGTGATGAATGAGCGTTTTCAAGAGGTGCTTCGAAGAACGTATGCAGGCAAGAGGGTCTGGGTCAGTGGGCACACCGGATTCAAGGGGGCGTGGTTGTGCCAATGGTTGCTTTCCCTAGGCGCGGAGGTGTTTGGCTATAGTCTGCCGGGAAAGGTGACCGAACCGTCTCTCTTTGAGCAGTTAAATTTGGCGGCTCAGCTTGTGGATGGGCGAGGCGATCTCCGGGACGGGCAGGGAGTCAACGAGGCTCTCAGGCAGGCGGAGCCGGATTTTGTGTTCCATTTAGCGGCCCAACCTTTGGTCCGCCTGTCCTATCAAGAACCGGTGGCGACCTGGCAGACGAATGTGGTGGGGACGATCCATGTGTTGGAGGCGCTTCGCTCGTGGGGCCAGCCGTGCGTGGCCGTTTTGATTACGACCGACAAGGTTTATGAGAATCGGGAATGGGTTTACGGCTACCGGGAAGACGATCCGCTCGGCGGTCATGATCCCTATAGTGCGAGCAAGGCGGCGGCGGAACTTGCGATTGCTTCGTGGCAGCGGTCGTTCTTTTCGCATCACCCGGTGAAGCTGGCTTCGGCTCGTGCAGGCAATGTGATGGGCGGTGGCGACTGGGCTTCCGACCGGATTGTTCCGGACGCGATGCGGGCCCTGGCCGAAGGTCGACCGGTTCCGGTTCGCAACCCTGCATCGATTCGTCCGTGGCAACATGTTTTGGAGCCCTTGGCAGGCTATCTCCTCCTGGGTGCTCGTCTGGAGGGCGGTGATGAACGCATGGCGAAGGAGGCTGGGGGCTCGATGAGCTTCAATTTTGGCCCATCTCTTGAGAGCAACCGAACGGTTACGGAATTGGTTGAAGAGATCCTGCGGAACTGGTCCGGCTGTTGGGAGGATCATTCAGAAGTTGGTGCCCCTCATGAAGCGGGACGGCTCAGTCTGGCTACGGATAAAGCCTTTCATCTCCTGGGTTGGCAACCTCGCTGGAGTTTTACCGCGACGGTGGAAAAAACGGTGGGGTGGTATCGGGCGGTCCATTTGGGGGCCGATCCGGTTGAGTTGACCCTGCGTCAGATCGAGGAATATGGTGAGATATGAGAATTACGGTTGAGTGCATTGATGGGGTGTTGAAGATTCTGGAGGTTCATGGGGAACCGCCCTTGGAAGGGCCGGTGACGCTGTATACGGAAGGAGAGTTGTTGAAGCTTTCGGCAAATTTGGGAGCGGAGCTCGATCTTCAGGGGCCGTCTTTTGTTCGAGGGGATGAGGATGAGGATGCGCGGGAGCTTTTCTGAATGAGAGCGGGAACGTTGGCTTATCTCGATTGGCCGCAAGGCGGGGAGGCTGGGGGCAAACCGGTGCCGGTCATGGTGCTTCAAGAGCCCGATTTGCAGGGTGATGTCTGCCTTCTCAAGGTGACCGGCAGGCCTGGATATCCGGGCAGTGTGTCGCTGCTGAGCGAGGATCTGGAGTGTGGAGGTCTGAAAAAACCGGCTTATGTCCGGATCGATCGGCAGATGGTGGTCCACGCCTCGATGTTGCGGCCCCAATCGTCACGGGTTGGAAAACACAAGCTGGCCGCAATTCATAAAGCCCTTGTCTTGCACCATGGGTGTGAGTTTTCGAACCTTGCTCACACGGCTCAGCTACCTGGAGATGATCCGCGACGGCCTATTTTCCGTGCTGGAGTCGATGTGGTCCCCTACGCTGGTCGGGTTTTTGATCGGGAAGAAGTTGAGGCAGCGGTTGCAAGCACACTGGATTTTTGGCTGACCCTGGGCAAAGAAGGGGAGGCCTTTGAGAAGGAATTGGCGGAATTCCTTGGGGTGCGGCGTTCCATTCTGACCAATTCGGGTTCGTCGGCCAACTTGTTGGCGTTTTCGGCTTTAACCAGCAGCAAGCTGCCTCCGGAGAGGCGGGTGCGGCCGGGAGATGAGGTCATCACCTGTGCGGCAGGATTTCCGACAACGGTTGCTCCGATTATTCAGAACGGTGCGGTTCCGGTCTTTTTGGACAATGATCCGGTCACGGGCAACGCGGAGGTGTCGCAGTTGGAGGAGGCGTATCGACCGGGTAAAACCAAAGCGGTGATGATGGCTCATGCGTTGGGCAACGCTTTTGATTTAGCCACGGTGCTGGCGTTTTGCCGGAGACACGATCTTTGGTTGATCGAAGATAACTGTGATGCTTTGGGCACCATGTATTCCATGCCGGTGCAGCGTGCACGAGAGTTGGGTCTTGATCATTTGCTGAAGATTGCGGAGTCCGGCCAGCATTCATTGATCCGCGTGAGTGATGATCCGAATCTGGGCTTGCCGGTGTTAACCGCACCGACAGGAACTTTTGGCGATTTATCGACTCAATCGTTTTATCCGCCCCATCATCTGACGACGGGTGAAGGTGGAGCGATCAACATTGTGCGGGACATGAGGCTGAAGGTGTTGGTGGAGAGTTTTAGGGATTGGGGGCGGGATTGTTGGTGCGCCAGCGGCGTGGATAATACCTGCAAGAAACGGTTTGGTTGGCAGTTGGGCGATCTGCCGAAGGGTTATGATCACAAGTATATTTACAGCCATCTGGGCTATAACTTGAAGCCGCTCGATCCCCAGGCGGCGATCGGTCGGGCTCAACTGAAGAAGTTGCCCCAGTTCGTTCGGGCGCGTCAGAGGAATTGGCGCCGATGGCGGGAGGGGTTGGCTGGGCTGGAGGAGTTCTTCGAGTTTACCCTTCCAACTCATGCTCGGGGTTGGGAGGGAGGTCGTTTTGCGTGGGATGGTTCAGGCTGTCGAACGGAATGCAGTTGGTTTGGTTTCATGATTCTCGTGCGACCGACGGCCCCTTTCACGCGCACGGATCTGGCCCAGTTTCTGGATGAGAAGAAGATCGGCAATCGGATGTTGTTCGGAGGAAACTTGCTTCGGCAACCCGCGTTTGTGCAGTTGCTGAAGGATTGGCGTGCGGAGCTGGCGGAACGGCAGGGGGATGTGGAGGCGTGTCCTCCACCGTTGAGGATTGTCGGATATTCTGATGCCCAGCTGGCGAAGGGCACATCGGACGCCATGCCGCTTCCTGGGGCAGATCGGATCATGAACGAAGCGATTTTTATCGGCGTCTATCCCGGGCTTTCAGAGCCGCAAATGGAGTTTGTCATCCGCTCTCTGGGTGAGTTTGTTGAAACGCATCGAAAGCAACCGGCCGCGTGTTGACCTGAGACTTGCGGTAGATGGGAGTAGGTTGCCGGGGGGGGCGGGGACGCGGTAGGGTGGGTGCATGGATG
>JBDNCR010000159.1:0-5119 GCA_046719555.1 Verrucomicrobiia bacterium
AGCCCAGAAAACGGCGGATAGAAAGATCCAGAACAGGGTGAACAGGAGGTGGATTCCCGTTTCGAAAGGCCGGTTTCGCCAAAGTTTCGGCGAGAACCAGAACCATTGAACGAGGAGGCGGATGAGCCAAAAAAGGGCGAATCCGGAACAGACGGTGCGACCGAAAGGGGTGCCGATGAGTTCGGGAGCATGCCAGAGGCTGAGCCAACCCATGAATCCGACGGTGAAGGCGACGAAAAAGGTGTGGACCTCGAAGAGCTGCCGGTGAAGGAGGTCGAGGGGCGCCAACGTGTGGTGCCAGCGGAAGAAGCGGGGAAAGCCGAGATGGAGGAGGGCAAGGCTGATCATGAGGAGGCCAGCGGCTTGCACTAGGCTTTGCACAGGATGAAGGTGGTGATGAGACCGCCGAAGCGGTGGGTTGACTGAAGGTGAAGATTGGCGGAAGCGAAGGTGGTAAGCCAGGCCGACTTGGAATGAAAGTGCCAGGCACCGACGGAGTAGGCGAGGAGATTGGGAAGATCGCGGAGGTGTTCCACGACAATGAGGGGGGCTCCGGGTTGGAGAACGCGGTTAAGTTCTCTGAAGAAGTTGGCCCGTTCGGTGGGGCATCGAATTTCGTGGGCGGCGAGAAAGAGGAGGGCGGAATCGAGGGAGTGAGCAGGCAGAGGGATCTGGTGGGTGGGAATGGCGATGGTGTTGGCCAGGGGCGGAAAGGCGGCGCGAGCCCGGCGAATGGAGGGTTCGGTGTGTCGGATGGGATCGTAAAAGTCAAAGGTATCGATTTGGGTTGTTGGCAGGAGGTGGCGAAGGGCGGCGGTGGTTTCGTCGAATCCGGCGTGAAAATTGCCGAGGTGGCGCGCGTGCCGGAGGTGGGGCAGCAACCAGGTGAATTGGTAGAGGTTGGAATGGTCATAGGCCAGGAAGGAACCGACCAGGGAAGCGGTTAAGCTGAGCGTGGCGAGGCATCCTGTTGCCATGGAAAGGCCTGACCAGGGAGTCGGCGAGAAAAGGGCGATCAGGACGGAGACGAGGATGAATCCGGTGCCGAGGAGGTAGAGGGGCCAGTTAAATCGGAGGATGGTGAGGACGCCGGTGAGGGGTGGACGGGTGGGAAGGGTTTCCAGGCTTCGGTTCGCCCCCGTTTCCATCGATATTCAAGCTGTCGAACTTGGAAAGCGTTAGCGAGCTTCAATTCGCGGAGGCCGAGGGATTGCAGGAAGGGAAAGTGCCAGTCAAGGACCCGGACGGGTTGAGGGGTCCAGGACGATTTTTTTCCCTCGATGATGACGGTTTCACGCCGGTTTGGATTCCAGGAGAAGGTGAAAGGAAGTGGGCCGCAGTAGCGTCGGGCCACGGACCAGGAGGGGAAGGGGGATTCGGCGGGCAGGGGAATGGACTCGGGCTGGTTCAGGTCGGCGAGGAGGTGGGGGCCTGGTCCTTGGCATTGGAGGGTCAGTCGGCCCGATTTTTCGGTGAGCCGGGCGGGAACTTGAATGTAGCGATAGGGGGTGAAGAGGTTTCCAAGCCAGACCATGTCGAGCCGGTCGGTTTCGGAACGGAGGATGTAGAGGCCGCGATAAGCGCGGCCGGTGGGAGAGAGATAACGAACAAAGATGCGGTAACCGATGAGCAGGAAATTGCGCCCGAAGGTTTTGGGAAGGAAGGCGGGTCGGAGCTGTCGGGTGTCGACCAGGGCGACGGCCAGGACGCCCCAGCGTGGGTCAAAGGTATCGGGCTGAAGGCAGGGAGGAAGCAGCTTGGCGATTTGGTCGAAGGGGGCCGTGAAGGCGAGGGCGCAGGAACGTTCGAACCAAGCGCGCACGGGGAAGGGGTTGGTTTGCCAGGGTTTCATGGACGTGTTTCCTGCCGGGGTGGTTCGGTCCATTCATTCCAGGCGATGCAGGCGGCAAGGGCGGTGGCCCAGAGGAGGTTCCAGCGGCCGAAAAGGAGAAGGTCGGGGGCAAGGAATTGCTCGATCACGTTCATGGCCATGATCAAAGCGATTTGAAGGGCAGCACAGGCGCGGGGCGACCAACCTGAAAGGATCCAGGCGGCCAGGAGAATTTCGCCCAAACCGATCAAGCGGGTGAGAAGCAGGGCGTGATCGGAGCCAAGAATGCGGGCGACAATTTCGGCATGGCGGGGCACGAGGAGGAGGACTTTGGCGAAGAGTCCGTTGAGGATCCAGACGGTGGCGAAGACGAGGCGGAGAAGATTCTGACGACGGGAGGCCACGGGCCGGGGTGTCGGGGAAAGCGGGGGGTCTGTCATGGCCGGATGGGATGAAGGGTGACGCAGGGGGAGGGGATTTGGGACGTTCCGCAGCGGCGGAGCAAATCTGTGCTACGGTTGGGGATGGAAGTGTTGCCCTCGCGGGTTGGGATCATGGTTTTACCAGGGGTGGTGCTTTTTCCCCATAGTCTTTTGCCACTGCGGATTTTTGAACCGCGCTATCGGGCGATGTTGGCGGAGGCGCTTGGTTCTCATCGGATGTTTGCGGTGGGGATGCCAGATCCTATGGTGTTGGGGAGTCGCCCAAGGCCGAGGCCAGTGGCAGGTTTGGGGTTGATTCGGGCGTGTGTGGAGAACGAAGACGGAACGTCCAATCTGTTGTTGCAGGGGGTGGCACGGGTCCGCTTTGAGACTTTTCTGCGGACCACACCGTTGTTTGAGGGACGTCCGGAGCGGATTCCATCCTCGGGCGAACTTTCGGCGGAGGGGCAGGCGTTGGTGCGGCGAATGGTGGGGGATTTGTTGGCGATGGCGGGGAGTCGCGAGGGTTTGCCGGAGGGTCTGGACAAGCTTTTGGAGGAGATGCGGGACGTGGACATGTTGACGGACGTGATTGCAGGGACGTTTTTGCACGAACCGGAGGTGAGGCAGGAGTTGTTGGAGACGGCGGACCTGGAGGTGCGGGTGGCCAAGCTGGCGGAGGCGCTGAGGTTGGAGTATCCGAATTTGAAGAGCTTGTGAGAGGGGCCGCTGCCTAAGGGGATGGAGAAGGTCGGCGGGTGGGTCGAGGGAAAGCGTCAGGGAGCTAGTGCCTGCCGAATGGCTTCGACCAGGAGGGGATCGTCCGGAGTTACTTTGCTGGGGAAGGAGGCGAGGACTTTCCCATCGCGAGAGACGAGGTATTTGGTGAAGTTCCACTTCGGCGGGTCATGGTGGGCGGTGAGGAATTGGAAGAGTGGGTGGGCGTCGGGTCCTTGGGTGCGGCCTTTGGCCAGGAGTGGGAAGGTGACCTGGTAGGTGGTGGAGCAGAAGGCGGCGATTTCTTCCGGGGAGCCGGGCTCTTGGCCACCGAATTCATTGGAGGGGAAGCCGAGAACAACGAGGCCGTCGGGGCCGAAGGTTTGGTAGAGTTTTTGCAGGCCGGCGTATTGTTTGGTGAAGCCACATTGGGAGGCGACGTTGACGATCAGCAGGACTTTGTTTTCAAGGCGAGCTCGGTCGAGAGGTGAGCCGTCGAGTTGTTCGAGCGGGATGTTCGGAAGGGCGGTGTGGGTGAGCATCGCGAGGAAGCCGAGATAGGCGGAAATCATGGAAGAGGGTAAAGCGGGAATTTAGAAAAGCCAAATGTCGCGGGCGGCCCGGCCGAGGAAACGGCAGACCTGGGCGGGGTGGACGGTTTGTTCGCGGGCCTCGGAAGCGGCTTGATCGCCGGCGAGTCCATGCCAGAAGACGCCAAGGCGGGCGGCCTCGAGGGGCGGATAACCTTGAGCGAGGAGGGTGCCGATGACCCCGCTGAGAACGTCGCCCATGCCTCCGCTGGCCATGCCAGGGTTGCCGGAGGCGTTCCAGGAGAGGGGGGACTCGCGGGCGGTGACCAGGGTGTGGGGACCCTTGAGGACGAGGGTTCCGCCGAATCGTTCGGAGGCGATGAAGGCGGCTTCTTTGCGTTCGGGGAACGAGCGGCCGAGGAGGCGTTGGAGTTCGCCGGTGTGAGGGGTGAGCACGAAGGGGAAGCTGATCTTGGCCCAGAGTTCGGGATGGAGGGCAAGGAGGTTCAAGGCATCGGCATCCAGCACAGCGGGAACCGTGAGGTTGGGGAGGAAGCCGGCAAGAAGGCGGGCAAGTTCGGGGTCGTGGCCGAGACCAGGTCCGAGAACGAAGGCGGAGCTTCGCTGGCGGAGGAGGTTGGCGGGGTCGTCCACCCGCATGACTTCAGGGAAGAGGCCAGGGAGGGGATGGTCTGGCGGGAGGCGGGTCCAAAGGCGGACCAGGCCGCATCCGGAGGCGACGGCGGCGTTGGCGGCGAGGACGGCGGCTCCATCCATCCCGCGAGAGCCGGCGAGGATGCCGAGTTGGCCACGCCGATGTTTGGAGGCGTGGACTGGGGTGGGCCGGGCGAGGGCTTGGGCGTCCGACAGGCCGAACCAAGTTTCACCCAGGAGTTCATGGGGAGGAAGGGGGGTGAGGTCAAGGGAGGGGAGAGGAATGGGAAGGAGACGACCGACGAGAGGTAGGGAGGCGTCCAGGAGGAGGCCAGGTTTGATCGCGCCGAGAACCAAGGTGAAGTCGGCGCGAAAGGTGGCTTCGTCGTGTTCCCCGGTGTCGAGGTCGAGGCCGCTGGGCCCGTCGATGGCAAGGCGAACGGCGCTGGAGGGCATCGCTTGCTGAAGCCAGAGGAGGAGGTCGCGAGTGACGCCCCGGGCCGGCCCGGAGGCTCCGAGTCCCAACAGGCCGTCGATGATAAGGGAAGCGGGGGGGAGGGCGGAGGCGGGACGGGCTGGCCACAGGAGGGCAGCCTCGGCCTGTGCGGCAATCTCCGGGAGAGGGGCGTCGGCGCGAGCATGAGGGGCGACGGTGGAGATGGTGGTCACCGACCAGCCAGCGAGGCGGAGTTGCGCGGCTAGGGCGAGGGCATCGTTGCCGTTGTGGCCTTTGCCGGCGAGGACGAGGGCGTGGCGGGGATGGGGCCAGCGTCGGTTGATTTGATGGAAGCAGCCGTGGACGGCCTCGGCCATGAGGGTCGATCGGCTGGTTCCCGAGGTGAAGGCGGCGTCTTCCCAGGCGCGAGCGGTGGCGGAGGAGAGGATGTGCATGGCGGCGAGAGAAATACTAGGGAGAGGGTGCTCGTGCCAAGGATCGAACTTGGGGTGGAGGGTGGACTGCGAGA
>JBDNCR010000016.1:0-11681 GCA_046719555.1 Verrucomicrobiia bacterium
CCCGAGAAACGGCGCCCCACTCACCGCCGTGGCCAACAGCACCAGTTGCGCCTCCAGCCGCAGCATCTCCTCCCCCACGGCTCGTTCCATCGCTGACCGGACCGAAGCCATCTCGATCGGTCCAATCCGCGAGCTCTCCGCCAGTCGCAGGTCAAAGGTTTCGTCCACTTCCGAGGAACCGAGCAGGTGAAAACAAAGCTCCTCCGCTCCGGCGCGATAGACGGCCGCCACAGGAGAGGCGCCAAACTTCAATTCCCGGGAAAAGATCTCCAGAGGTTCCGCTGATTTCCGAAACCGGCTCAGAAACCGGGCCGACTCCTTTTTGGCCAGGCGAATGAACGAGAACTTGGTCCACATAATGGACCAGCAAAAGACCGATCCGAAAACCAGCATCAGGATGATGACTTTTCCGGGCAGGTTCGAGTTTTCGAAAGCGTAGAGGATGCCGCCCCCACTGGAAACTGCCAGGGGTAGTTGAGCCAACAAGAACATATCCACTGCGGATGTGTATGCGCGGATCCCGGAACCTCGTCAATGCGGGGCGGCCCTTAACCCAAAAGTTATTCCGCCCCCTTGCCCACCCGCCCGAACTTTCCGAGACTCAACGGCTGGCGACCTCACCAGGGAGGATGTTCAACGGATCCCCATTCGGGCGAATGATCCGGACGGTGATGAAAATCAGAAGATTCCGCTTCACGCTCCGCTCCGCATTGCTTCGGAAGAAGCGACCCACAAACGGCAGATCACCCAGGATTGGGAACTTCTCCTCCAACGTGTCGGTGTTCTCCTGAATCAGCCCGCCCATCACCAGAGTATAGCCGTCGCGGATCTCCACCGTGCTGCGCTCAATCGCACGCCGGGAAAAAACAGGCATTCGGATTAAATTATCGTTGATCCGACCAGGAGGACGGACCCCGGGTTCGCCCGGGTCATTGATCGGCGTGCCGTAGTTGATAAAACCGTCAAATTGAATAATCGTTGGACTCACCTGAACCCGAATCGTTTGGTTGGTGGGCTGAATCTCCGGCGTGACCGTCGCCACCACCCCAATCTCCTCAAAACCCTCATCCCCCGGTGCGCTACCAAAGCCGGATGGCCAAGAAGGAATCACCGTCGGCGCTCGGACCGTGATTGCATCACCGGTTGACGTCACCCGTTCTTGAATCTGCGGTTGGTCGAACGTCGTGGGGAACCGGAATTCGCGCGAAATATTGATGGTGCCCGTGGCCTTGTCATTGACCAGAATCGAAGGAGCCGTGACGACGTTGAAGCTCTTCTTTTGACTCAACGCGTCGACCGCCGCAGCAAACTGGTTGCCATTAAGGAGGCCGCGGGCCATGAACTGACTGCGATTGATCTGTTGCACCCCCACATCCACCACCGTGGTCGGGAACTGATTCACCAGCTGACCGATCTGATTGTTCCCAAGCCCCTCGGCCCCCTGAAATGAGGTTTTGGCCGTCACGCTCCCGTTGGTGATGTCACTCGGCGAACCGAGGATGGTATCACCGGTGAAGATTCCTTGAAGGGCGTAGTTAAAGGCCAATTCATCCAAATCATCTTGGTTGATTTCGATGAAACGGGTTTCCACTCGAACCATCAGGGTGTCGGCATCCGAGGTGTTGGTCACCAACTCCTCAATGAAATCGATTTGGTCCTGGGTGTTAAGAACCGTGAGAATCCCGGTGGCCGGACTATACACCGCCGTCGCCCCTTCCGGAAACTCAACCCCGCGCGCCTCCAGAGCGCGACGAGCCACCGATCCCGCCGCGGTTTCAACGGCCGTGCCTCCCGTGGCGGCACGCCGACGGGTGGCTCCGGCCGGGGTTTGCCCCTGGCCAGCTGCATCAGGAGCTTCATCAAAGAAATCCTGCTGCACCCGAAACTCCCGACGAACCAGATTCTCCGACCGATCGCTTAACGGCACAAAAAAGACCGCGAACTCCTCCGTTCTCGATTTAATCCCGGCCAAAAGGGTGATGTAGCGCACCGCTTCACCCAACGGAACGTTCTGCAGTTGCAAGGAAAACGGCTTGGCTTCATTTCGGGTTTGTTCGTTCTTCACCAAAAAGCTTACCCCCTCTTTGGTCGGATCGACATCCCGGCTTCGCAGAGTGAGAAAGCTTGCGGCGTCATCAATGGTGGTTCCCGGTTGAAAGTTAATCTCTGGAATGATCAGAGTCCGAAGCTTTTCGTTGATTCCAAACCGATTCGATCGGCGAATCGGTTGAACCGGCGTCACTGGCGCGTCCAACTCGGCTTCCGGAACAAAGCGCTCAGCCCAATTTTGGCGAACCTCAAGCAGTTTCTCCTGTTGGCTTACTCGACGGGCCACCTCGGCGGCAGCCCCCATCCGACGGCGAACGTTCTGGAGTTCACGAGCCGCCGCCACATTGTCCGGATCAATCGCGAGGACTTGTTCAAAGGTCCGCTCCGCCTGTCCATATTGGCCCGTGCCCACCAGGTCGCGACCTAACTTTAGCAAATCCTCCACCCGGTTCACATTGCCGATAAATTTCTCATCAATCGCCGGGTTACGGGCATCCGGATTATCAATCGGAAGTCCCATCGCTCCATTCGCATCCTCCAGGAGACGGAGCGCATTCGGATTCTTCGGCTCAAAGCCCAAAACCTCCCGGGCCATCTGTTGGGCCAGCAGATAGTTGCGCGCTTTCAAGGCGTCAAACCCCTGCTTCAGGCTAATCTGAACCAGCAGTTTCTGGGCGTTTTCAATCACCGCCGCCCCCTCCCCCGCCGGTGACTGGTTGGCTAGCACCCTCTCAACAATTCCCCGCGCTTCGGTCAACTTTCCCCGAATCGCCAACTGATCCGCCTCATCGATCGCTTTCTGGTTCGCCAGCACCGCTTCCTGCCGCTTAATTTCCTCCCGCTGCGCCTGTTGCGCCGGGGTCAGGGTCGCCTGCCCCCAAACAAGGGATCCCGTGAAAACCACCATGGCGAGCGTAAGGAGATAGGTCGAGCGATTCATGTTACTCCTGAAGAAGCTGGGAAAGTTCAAGCCGTTCCCGCTCAGCAATCGAGAGGTTCTCGGGCTGACCATCCGGTCGAATGGTTCGGGCCGTCACAAAAACCAGCAGGTTCTTCTTGATGTCCTGACTCGCTTTACTCCGGAACAGACGCCCGACCAGGGGAATATCCCCCAGAACGGGAACTTTATCGTTGATCTCTTGAATCTGATTATCAATCAGGCCGCCCATCACCAAGGTCTGGCCGTCCAACACACGAACGAGCGTCGTTACTTTTCGGGTCGAGAAGACCGGAGCGAGGAGAGGACTCTCCGAAATAATCCTCTGAGCGCCGTCTTCGAGAGTGGTGATGGGGCTGGCGTAGTTGATGAACCCGTCAAAGTCGGTGACTTCCGGTTCAAGTTGCATTTCGATCAACCCGCCCTCAACCCGCGCTTGCCGAACATTCAGGATAACTCCTACTCCACGGCGAATGAACGCGGTCGGAGTCGAAGGAATCACCACCCCGGAGTTCAAGCGAACGGTGACGGTCGTTCCCCCCCCTGCCCCCGTCTCCTCAGGCAACTCGGGAGGATCGTAGCCATTCGGGTCAGGATACCGGAAATCCTGAACCACCTCGATTTTGGTCGAACCACCGCTCTGAATCACCACCTTCGGAGCCGACATCAAGTTGCCGCCCAACGTGCTGTCGAGTGCGCTCATCAACAGACGAAAGCCATTCCCGTTGACCACACCGGCCAGACCAATCACATTCGGCACCCGCTGCGTGTTAATTCCCAGGACCTGATCCAGTGAATTGGCCGTAATCCCGCCAATGCCACGAAGACCATCGGTGCTGGCAAACGCTCCCGAGCCCTGGGTCGAAGAAGGAAAGCTAGAATTGCCCGGTGGAGAATTTGGATCAGCTCCCGGACCAAAGAGATTGCTGCCCCCAAACGGATTTCCCGTACCCATTTGGAAGGCTCCTCCACCGATTCCAGGAACTAGCGGCAAGGGCGGCAGGACATTGCTGAAATTCATCCGATAGTTGAATGACAGCTCCTTGAGCTTGTCCTCAGTGAACTCAATGAATTTGGTCTCGATCTCGATCTGTGGGGTCGGTTGCCCAATCTCCTGAGCCAAAAGCCGGTCAATGAACTCCAACTGATTCAAGGTGTTCCTCACCACCAGCCGGTTGGTTCGAGGCAGCCAGGACGCATTGGTGCCCGTCGGAAACTGCACCCCCCGCTCCTCCAATTGCCGGGTGACATCGACCGCAGCCTGACGGGTGCCCACCCGGGCATCGTCGGTTCCAGCTCCCTGGAAAAACGCTGAAGGAATCCCCTGGAACGTCCGGACCTGAATCACATCAGCCGATTCATTCAGCGGCAAAATCACCACCGCAAAT
Source organism: Verrucomicrobiia bacterium (assembly GCA_046719555.1). Taxonomy (GTDB): domain Bacteria; phylum Verrucomicrobiota; class Verrucomicrobiia; order Methylacidiphilales; family CALFVM01; genus CALFVM01. Next base: position 4,375 of record JBDNCR010000016.1, read on the forward strand.
TCATCCACCTTAAATTGCATGTTGGTCGTCGAGGTCAGCAGTTCCAACACCTGCATTAAGGGAACCTCACGAAGGTTGAGGTTCACCGAGCGAATCGGCGGGGCAATCGCCGGACCGGTGGCTTCTCCCGCCCCAGGAATCACCGTCGGCTCGGCCTTCAGGACAATGTTAACCCCTTGCTTATCCGGATCGAGCACCTTGCTTTGTTCCTGGAGGTAAGCAACCGCGTCGGTGATATCGACCTCGTTAAAGTTAAGCTCCGGAATAATGATCGATTCCAACTTATCGGTAATATCAGCCAAACGGCTCTGCTCAGCCACATCGGTGCGAATCGCGATTTCCCGGGTGTCCGGCAGTTGAATTCGCGGAATCCAGGCCGCATTGGCCTCGGCCAACGCTTTCTCCCGACGCGCCTTGTAATTTTCCGTCGCCGCCTTCTGTTGCTGGGTCAGAATTTTCTCAATCCGCTTCATGGCAGCGGTGTTGTGAGGATCGATCACCAGCACGGCGTCGTATCGGGCCCGGGCACGATTAAATTGACCCGTGGCCGCAAATTGATCCCCCTCGGCCAACAACGCCTGAATCCGCTCCACCGTCGCCTTCAACTCGGGCGTGGCCGCTTTGTTGCCAGGAAACTCAACCTCCAACGGATTGGCCAACTTCCGCGCACGCTCGATCGAGGCGGCCAGATCCTTGTTCATCGGATCCAGTTTTTGTGCCTCGGTCAATTGCTCGAAAACCACCACGAAGTCGTTCGCTTTTTCCGCCGCTTTGGCCTTTCCATAATACGAGGCGAGAAGTCCTTGCCGGGCTTGTTCCTTGAGGACCTCTCCACTCTCCGCCGGACTGGCGTTATCAAAAACAAACTGGAACCGTTCCCGAGCGCGGTCGAATTCTTGGGCTTCCAGCAACTTTTGCCCCTCCCCAATGACCCGAGTGAAAGCCATCGATTGTTCCAGCCGTTCAATCGTCTCCTGTTGAACGCGCTGAGCAGCCGACTGGGCCTGAAGCGTGCCGTGGCTCACCAACAGGAAACACGGCGCAATTGCAGCAATGGAGCAGTAGGAGGAGCGCATAGTCGGGACCAGATTTTTATTGAGATTTCAGTAAAAATTAAGTCGGGTCAAGAACAGAAATCGGTCAGGTTGAACCGGTTTGGCCAAAGGGTTGCCGAGGGGCTTTCCCCCGACTCAACCGCCGGAGCCCCTTGGGGTTCAGGAGCCGGAGCGACCGGCGCCTTCGCACCACAGCGCGGAACTTGAATGTCCTCGCCAGTGGCAAGGTCACGAATGGTCGCACCCGCCTCAGACGCGGAGCGGAGCTGGAACTCTTTATCCTGAGCTTTAAACTTCCCGCCAATCGAGACGCGAGCCGGTTCCAAAGTGGCCCGGGGAATTTTCAGATCAAACTCAACGTTGGACTCATCCGAGGTGGCCACTTGGTTCAGGATCAGAGTGATGACCTTATCCAAACGAGGATCTTTCACGTCGAGCTCTGATTCATTGATCGTTTCGACGATTCCCGTGCGTGGGTTTTCTCGTTGCACAATTTTCTCGCGGAAATCACCCACGATATAACCTTCAATCGTATCCCCGGGCCGAACCCGGCGAGACCGCTGAGAACGAGCCTCGGGAAGATTGATTTGGAACTCGTAGGAGCCTGGATTTTGAGGATCAGGATTGTAACCACGGAAGATGATCGAGAGCGAGACGGGGTTGAATTCTCGAACGCAAAGTTTTTCGATGAACGGAGGCGACGAAGCAGGATCGGTCGGATCGGTGCCGCGGAGGAATTCTTCCAGGTTGGTAAACCCGTCACCATCCGGATCGGCCCCGGCCACGGTCGGATCATCCAGGGGAAAGCCAAAGCGGCGCTTCCATTCAAACGGGATGCCATCGGGCCCTTTATCCTCCATTTGCAACGCGCCAATTTCATTCGAATCAGGATAAAAGACGATCAGTCGTGGAATAAAAACCGCATGCTCTCTCGGTTTCCATGGCTCCGGCTTGGCGATGGCCTCGGCCTTGTTCTCAAACTCGGCCGCCGCCCGAAACTCCGGCAAGGGCCCCGTGGTGCGGGGGCTGACCGGCTCGGGGAGGGAATCGGTGAAAATGCGATAAGCCCCGGCCGCAGCAAGGAGGAAGAGGGAAAGACAGAGTGCCCACTGCTCCGGCTTCATTGAGGAAGGATTGAAATCAATCTTCATGGCCTGGCATTGCGGCCTCCGCCGCCTCCGGTTTCTCCTCCAGCCGAAGGCTCGCCCTCAGCCCAAAGAATCAGGTCCACCCGCAGCCGGATGTTGAGCAGTTCGTCCCCGGCCACCGTGACAAAGAGTTTGCCCGTCTGGCGCACTTCGGTGGCCAACTGCGTCTGAATGGCGCTGCGCCGCTTAACTTCGGTTACTTCATTCTCAACCTGGATGAAGCGAATGATGAAAAGCTCCGGAGCCGACGCAATCGCGTTCACCACCTGAGCCAACTGCGGCGTGGTGCAGCGGAAAGATAGTTCGAACGGATAAACCCAATACAACTTCAGCGGATCCTGAAGGATCGCTCCGGGAAGCGCTTCTTCTCCAGCAGGAGGTCCGCCGGCCCGAGCCGGTTCTTCAAAATAAACGCGGCGAATCGCACGAATCGATTCAACCCGGCTTTCGATCAGAATATTGGCCAGCCGATCGATCGCCACAAGCTGCACGCCAAGTTGGGGGGTAAACTGAGCTTCAGGATTCGGTAGGCGGTAGCGGGAAAACCCGTAGTAGAAATTCTCCGGAATCTTGACTTTTCGATCAGCCGCCTCCTTGTCGAGAGCCTGCCGCCTCTCATTCATCAACCGTTTCCACCCATCCGGGGAGAGTCCTGCGGAAGGTCGTCCGTCCTGCCACGCGGTGACCACTTCGGCGAACGCCGCGTTGCGCGCCTTCAATCCCGGAAGCGCGTTGTCCAGAATCGCGGCAAACTCATTCTTCTTTTCCGTGAGAGCGTCGAGGTTCTTTTGCACCGGGAGGATCGGACGTCGATCCATTGCGGTCAGCTTGGTCGTCACTTGTTCACGAACCGATCGGGCCGTGTCGAGCTCGCTCGCGGCCCAATACCAAAAACCCCCGCCCAGTCCCCCCACCACGACGAATAGGGCACCGAAAACAATCAGATAGGTCGGAACGGCAGGTTTCACGGCTTCAAATCCAACGCGGCTTCCGGTTTCAACTTGGCCCGGATGGTGAAACGCAGAGCAATGGCATCGCCATCCGGACTTTCATTGTCCGCGATCTTCACTTCCTCAAAAAGCCCGGAGGCCAGTAGGCCCTGCTCAAATCGATTGAGCACTCCCGGATCCGCCTCTTGCACCGCCGATTCAACGTAGCCGCGCAGCAGAAGCTCGTTCGCCTCCGGAGCGAGGTTCAAGACCTCGGGAGCGGGAGGAGGTTGACCGCCCTGAGGACCGCGAGCCGGACCGCGGGCTGGCCCCGGTGGCGGGGGCGGTGCCGTCACGACCGGCACATCAATCGGACCCCCATTGGCCTGCAAATTCATCTGGGTCACCCAGACTCCAACCGGAACTTTCTCACTCAACGCACTGAGGAGAATTGGCCAGAACGCCCGTTGCGCTGCCAAGCGTTCAAGGAGAACCGCCCGGGCCACCGCAGCGTTCAGTTCCGTCTCAACCGCTTGAATCCTCCGGGAAATCGACTCGCGATTGGCCAGAGCCGCCTCCAACTGCGCTGTGTCCGATTTGATTTGTTGGGCCCGAACAAAGGCCGAACCTCCCAGGAGGCCAAACGCGCCCGCCACACAAAGAAGCGACACCACCAGAAGAGGGGCCCGGGCCTTCTGACTCTGCTTAATCTTGACCGATTTCGGAATGAGATTGACCTCAATCGGGCAATCACCCTGAGCCCGCAAAGCCAGTCCCACCAAGGGACCAAAATAGACCAGGTCCGACGAAACCGCCCCGGGATCAACTTCCGGACCGATGCCAATGTTCTCGAGAGGATTAAAACGTTGCACCGGAACCGATAGCTTCTCTTTGAAAAATAAATCCGCGTAAGGCATCGCGGCCGTCCCCCCGGTGATGTAAACCGCCTGCGGCGTGCTTCCTCCTTGCTGGTTCCGAAAGAAAGCAATGGAACGCGTCACCTCCGCGTGGAGACGAGTGAAGGTATTCCTGGCAATTTTGGAAATCCGAGCCGCATGCTCGTCCGGCGGGTCGGCATAAGCCCCACCCAGGCCGACGTAACCCTTACCCCGTTTGAGCGTTTCCGCCGCCGCGTAGGGCTCCCCAAACTCGTTCGAAATCTTCTGAGTAATCTCCACACCCGCAATCTGGATCGACCGACAGAAAACCTTTTTCCCATCAATAAAAACCAGGTTCGTGGTTTTGGCTCCGATATCAATCAGCAGGTTGCACCCTTCCCCCGCATGATGGTAACGGAACGCGTTCACCAGCGCGAAAATCCCCACGTCAAAAACTTTCGGCAAGAGTTTGCAGGTCCCCAGCGCGGTACCCATTTCTTCCACAAACTCCCCCTTGATCGCCGTCAGCGCCACTTCGTACTCCCGTCCGTTACCTCCACCAACCAGTTGATAATCCCAGACCACCTCATCGATCGGAAACGGCACGTTCTGCTGGGCCTCAAAGCCCACCATTTGATCAATCTGGTCCGGAGTCACCGGCGGCAGCTTGATGAACTTGACGAAGACGTTGCTGCCAAGCAGCGAACAATACACGGGAGCCGGCTTGGATCCGAGCGCGCCCATCGCCGTCTGAATCCCCTCGAGAATAAACGGAAACCGCTCCTGCTCTTTGTTCGGGTCCAACCCCAAATCCTGAATCCGATACTTCAGCAGAGTCACGTTCCGCCCATCCACGGCGAACTCACCCACCTTCAGGTTGGTCGACCCGACATCAATGCAGAGGATGCGCTGGGAGGAAGCCACAAATTAGTCCCGTGCGCTACCGTTTGAACTGGTTGTAAGTTCCGGCCTCAAAAGGCCACCAGGGGGATTCATAGAACGGGATCAGCAAATTATTGATCTGGCGACCCTTCTTGTACCACTCGGGATCGTCGCCTCGGACCTCTTTCATCAACCTTTGACTCACCTGCTGGCCACCCACCAGCGCCTCCGCGAACACGTTCGACTGGCGAAAGCCCCGAGCCCCCGGCCCACCATATCGGTTCGCCGCCGTCGGATAGAGATAGAACGCAGCATAATGATCCCGGCCCACCGGCACATTGATAAAGGTCACTTCGCTCGACAGTACCACGAACCCCTCTTTCCCCTCCTCCTCAATCCCATCCACGTAAACACGAATCGTCACTTCATCCACAAAGCCCTGACGCTGGCCCGTCGGCCGAGTCGAATTGGAAAACTTCACCCAAACCTGCCACCAAGATTCCGAAAGCATCCGATCGGCACTCGATCCCTGGGTCGCACTCCGGTTGAGGCTGACTTGTTGGAATCGAATCTCGTCAATCGAGATTCCTACCTCTGGATCTCCCTCGGCCTGAGCCCAAAGTTGAGGAGTGTGGATCGTGCAAACAATTAAGACCCAAACGAATGCAATCAAGCGCCCATGGGGACTCATACGGCGAAAGTAACGGACACGCTCATTGGCCGTCAATTGTTTTTACGGAAAGTTGAGTTAAAACCTCACCGGACTTCACCTCAAACATCTTCCCGCTTGTCCCCTTCCGCCTTTTCAGGAACCCTCCGGCTGCCCAATGATCCGCTCCTCATTTTTGACCGCGATGGTCGCCACCCTTCTCGCCACTTCAAGCGAAGCCACTCCCAAACCCGCCCCCTCCACCTTGCCCGGCACCGCCGCCTATCACCGCGCTCGGTTCGAACCCGGCAAACCCGTCTCCTTCAATGTGTCTCACGTCCACACCCTTCTAATCGATGGACGGTATTGCCTGATCTTCTACACCTACGACAGTCGAGCCGACGTCGATGGTGGAACGGTGCTTGCCTTCGTCACCCCCGAACAGGAGAGAATCTACACCGCCAAATTCGGCACCCGTCGAATCCGTCGCCGGGCCTCTTCCGGAGGGAGGGACCTCGGCGTCACCACCCAGGTTCTCCATGCGGTTCTCGAGCGGAACACCGCCGACGCCCTCTACATCCGTGTGCCCTAACCGCCACTCCGTTCCGCCCCACAAGACCTTCCCCAACACCAGATCGTGATCCCGATCGGCTCGGGACTTGATTCCCCTCCGAACCCGTTCATCCTCCCTCCATGGCACCGTCCGATCCCTTCCTCGCTGCCGCCTTGGAAGAAGCCAAAAAAGGCTTGGCCGCAGGCGGAATCCCCATCGGATCGGTCCTCGTTCGCAACGGAGAAATCATCGGACGCGGCCATAACCAACGCATTCAACAAGGCAGCGTCATTCACCATGCCGAAATGAACTGCCTGGAGAACGCCGGGCGGCTTCCCGGAAAAGTTTACCGGGAGTGCGTGCTCTACTCCACCCTCTCCCCCTGCCCCATGTGCAGTGGTGCCGCACTGCTTTATGGCATCCCTCGGATCGTGGTCGGAGAGAACGTGAACTTCCAAGGTCCGGAAGCCTACGTCCGATCGTGCGGTGTGGAGGTCCAGGTCGTCAACGACCCGGCTTGCATCGAGATCATGCGCGAATTTATCCGGTCCCGCCCTGAACTTTGGAATGAGGATATCGGCGTCTGAGCTTTTCTTTTGTCCAATTCCAACATCCCGAGGACGCTTGGACCTCAAGCCTCGAACCGTGGTTACAACAGGCAACCCATCGGATTCTCTCAGGCGAGCACGCCGCCCTCATCACACCGTCCCGCCTCGCCGCCCATTGGGCACGAACCCGGTGGGTCGCTAGCGGTCGGCCCTGGTTCGGCATCCGCACGCTCGAGCCGTGGAGCCTTCGCCGCGAGCTCGCCGCACGGGTCGGACTCAACGAAGAACCTCTCGGACGGGAGTCGCTCGAATTGCTCCTCGTCGTGCTGGCCCGGGGAAAACTCGCCTCCGAACCGCTGGCAACCCGCATCGCCATCAGCCCTGGGGCCGCTCTCCGAGCCCTCGACGAACTGGGCCGGGCTGGCTGGGATTCAAGTCGACCCGAGCTCAAATCCTCCGGTTTGTCTCCATGGTTGGCCGCCTTGGAAGCCACCACGGGATGGCTCCCGGCCCTCGATTCCCGCCTGGCAGCCACTCCCAGACTTCCCGATGCGCCTCCCCTTCACCTCTACTTCTGGGGTTGGGACAGCCAGAGGGCTGGTGACTGGAAACTCCTCCTTGCCGCTCAACGTCAAGCCACCTCAGTCACCCTCGCCGCGCCCTCG
>JBDNCR010000160.1:0-5072 GCA_046719555.1 Verrucomicrobiia bacterium
CGGCGCTGCAGTTGGCGAAGGACCGTCATTTTTTGCCGGATATTGTTCATGTGCACGATTGGCAGACCTCGCCGACCGCATTGTTTTTGAAGACGTGGGATCGGGTGGCTTCGCCGCTGGCGGCGACGGCGTCGGTGTTGACGATTCACAATATTGGGTATCAGGGGGTTTATGGTGCGGAGGTGTTTGGGTATTTGGGGGTGGGGGGAGAGCATTGGTCGAGTGAAACGATGGAGGATCACGGGCGGATTAATTTGTTGAAGATGGGGATTGCCTATAGTGACCGGATCACGACGGTATCGCCGACGCATGCGTGGGAGATTTTGACGCCGGAAGGGGGGCAGGGTTTGGCGCCGTATTTGAACCATCGGCGGCAGGTGTTGACGGGGATTCTCAATGGGGTGGATTACGAGCGGTGGGATCCGGCGAGCGATCCGTATGTGCCGGCGAATTACGGACCGGAGGATTTGTCGGGCAAGGCGGTGTGCAAGGCGGCGCTGCAACGGGAGCTGGGTTTGGAGGAGCGTCCGGAGGTGCCGTTGTTTGCGGTGATCTCGAGGTTTGCGCCGCAGAAGGGGTTTCAGTTGTTGCAGGAGGCGTTGCCGCGGGCGTTGGATTCGATGGTGTTGCAGGTGGCGGTTCTGGGCACGGGGGATCCGGGGACGGAGGGTTTTTTCCGTTGGTTGCGGGCGGCGTATCCTGGGCGGGTGGGGGTGACGATTGGATTTTCGGAGCCGTTGAGTCATCGGATGGAGGCGGGGGCAGATTTTTTCTTGATGCCGTCGCTGTATGAGCCGTGTGGGTTGAACCAGATTTATTCGTTGAAGTATGGGACGTTGCCGTTGGTGCGGGCGACGGGAGGTTTGGAGGATTCGGTGCGGAATTATGAGGAGTGGTCGGGGAGGGGGACGGGGTTCAAGTTTCATTTACCGACGGCGGGCGCGGTGTTTGACACGATGGGGTGGGCGGTGTCGACGTGGTTTGACCGGCCGCATCATGTGGCGGCGATGCGACAGGAGGCGATGGCGGAGGATTTTTCGTGGGAGGTGTCGGCGGGTCGGTATTTGGACACGTATGAGGAGGCTCGCCGGGATCGTTTGGCGTTGTTGGGACGAGAGGATCCGGCGGGTTTGGCCCATCATTTGGCGATGGTGGCACCGATGGGGGTGAAGGGTGGGGGGACGAAGGCGAAGGGGGCGGTGAAGAAGGTGGCGACGGCGGCCCGGGTGGGGAAGGGGAAGAAAGGGGCGGCAACCCGTAAGGTGGAGAGTAAGAAGCGACGAGGTAAGACGAAGAAGAAGAAGGTTGAGTGAGGGAGGGATGTGAGCCATTGCAAGACAGAGACCGCGGAGGATCGGCGGCTGCGGGAGGAGGCGGAGGGACGGGGCAATTGGCGGCGGTGGGGAACGTATTTGTCGGAGCGGCAGTGGGCGACGGTGCGAGAGGATTACAGTCGGGACGGGACGGCGTGGGAGTATTTTCCGTTTGATCAGGCGGCCGCGCGGGCTTATCGGTGGGGAGAGGATGGATTGTTAGGGTGGTGCGATCGTGGGGGACGGCTTTGTTTTGCGCCGGCGTTGTGGAACGGGCGTGACCCGATTTTGAAGGAGAGGTTGTTTGGGTTGACGGGGCATGAGGGGAACCATGCGGAGGATGTGAAGGAGGTCTATTTTTATGAGGAGGCGACGCCGACGCATAGCTATGTCCGGGGGTTGTACAAGTATCCGCAGGGGGAGTTTCCTTATGAGCGGTTGCGGGAGGAGAATCGGCGGAGGTCAACGGAGGAGCCGGAGTATGAGCTGGAGGACACCGGGATTTTTGACGAGCAGCGGTATTTCGATGTGGTGGTGGAATATGCGAAGGCGGCGCCGGAGGATATTTTGATTCAGTTGACGGTGATGAATCGGGGGCCGGAACGGGCCAAGATTCATGTGTTGCCGACGTTGTGGTTTCGGAATACGTGGAGTTGGGGGTGTCGGCATGATGCAGAGCATGAGCATCCCCGGATCATGCGGGAGGGGGAGGGCGGGTTGCGGTTGCATCATGCGACGTTGGGGGATTTTGTGTTTGCGTATGGCCGGGATGAGGGAGGGGGCGAGGTTTGGTTCACGGAGAACGAGACCAATCACGAGAAGTTGTTTGGATCGCCAACGGGAGTCCTTACACCAAGGACGCTTTTCATGAGGCGTTGATTTTCGGGCGGCACGAGGCGTTGAGTCCGTTGGAGGAAGGGACGAAAGCGGCGGTGGTGTATGGCCGGGAGTTGGCGGCGGGCGAGCGTTGGAGGTTGCGGTTCCGGTTACGTCCGGCAGCGGAGGGGCCGGGGGATTTGGGGGAGGGTTTTGGGGAGGTGTTGGCGCGGCGGCGGGAGGAGGCGGATGAATTTTATGCGGCGAAGATTCCGGCGGGGCTTTCGGAGGAGCGGAAGGGGATTGCGCGGCGGGCGTATGCGGGGCTGATTTGGACGGAGCAATTTTATCATTATGTGGTGAGGGATTGGTTGACGGGTGATCCGAACAGTCCGCCGCCTCCGGCGGAGCGGTTGGAGGGCAGGAACAGTGATTGGCGGCATGTGTTTGCCCGGGATGTGCTTTCGGTGTGTGACAAGTGGGAGTATCCGTGGTTTGCGACGTGGGATTTGGCGTTTCACGCGGTGGCTTTCACGCCGATCGATCCGGAGTTTGCCAAGCGGCAGCTGCGGGTGTTTTTGCGGGAGTGGTATATGCATCCGAATGGGCAGTTGCCGGCGTATGAGTGGGCGTTTCATGATGTGAATCCGCCGGTGCATGCCTGGGCGGCGTGGCGGGTTTACAAGATGACGGCGGCGCGGGGTTGTCGGGATCGAGCTTTTTTGGAGGGCACGTTTCAGAAGTTGCTGCTGGATTTCACGTGGTGGGTGAATCGGAAGGATCGGGAGGGGAACAATTTGTTTGCCGGGGGTTTTCTGGGGATGGACAACATTGGGTTGTTTGACCGGAGCAAACCGCTGCCGGGTGGTGGGCATTTGCAGCAGGCGGATGGGACGGCCTGGATGGCGTTTTATGCGGCGACGATGTTGTCGATGGCGTTGGAGTTGGCGCGGTCCAATGCGGTTTACGAGGATTTGGCGTCAAAGTTTTTTGAGCATTTTCTGTCGATCAATGATGCGATGAACAATGTGGGCGGGTGTGGTTTGTGGAATGAGGAGGATGGTTTTTACTACGATCATTTGTGGTTGGATGGGCGGAGTGTGGTGTTGCCGGTGCGGTCGATGGTGGGGTTGATTCCGTTGTTGGCGGTGGAGGTGTTGGAGGAGCAGGAGCTGCATAAGTTGCCCGGGTTTTACAAGCGGCTGACCTGGTCGCTCCGGTATCGGGATCAAGCGTGTGAGCATATCACGCGTCGGCAGGTGGCGGGAGAAACAGGGCATCGGCGGAGTCTGTTCAGTGTGTTGACGCGGGAGCGGTTGGAGCGGTTGTTGCGTCGGATGCTGGATGAGGAGGAGTTTTTGTCGCCTTACGGAATTCGATCGCTTTCCAAGGCGCACGGGAAGGAGCCGGTGGTCTTTCGGATCGATGGTGAGGTGTATCGAGTGGCTTATGAGCCGGGGGAGAGCCAGACGCGGTTGTTTGGTGGGAATTCGAATTGGCGCGGGCCGGTTTGGTTTCCGATTAATTTTTTGATCATCGAGGCGTTGCAGCGGTATCACCATTTTTACGGGGATGGATTCCGCATCGAGTGCCCGACAGGATCAGGGAATTGGATGAATTTGGCGGGGGTGGCGCGGGAGCTTGAGCGTCGGTTGGTGTCGATTTTTGAGCGGGGGCCAGATGGAGGGCGGCCGTGTGATGGGGGCCGGGAGCGATTCCGGGACGATCCGCACTGGAAGGATCATTTATGGTTCCATGAGTTTTTCCACGCGGAGACGGGGCAAGGGTTGGGGGCGTCCCACCAGACGGGGTGGACGGCGTTGGTGGTGAAGTTGTTGGGAACGGGGGGGTGAGAGGGTCAGGGGCTGTTGCGGATTTCCTGACCGAGCGGGGCGGCGTAGCCGGTGAGTTCAGCGTAGCCGGAACCGGTAACGGGTTGGCCGTTGATGGTTCCGGAGATCCGGCAGGTGCCCTCCCAGTAGTAGAAGGGGGCAAGGGCGTTGAGGCGAAGTTCTTGGTCGTTGAGTTGGGGTTGGACGTGGAACTCGGCTTGGCGTTCGGGGACACGGATGACCCAGCCTGAAGGGTAAGTGGCGCCGGACACGCGGCTTTTCCATTGGCCGGTGGGTTGAATGGTGAAGGCGGAGGAGGGGAGGTGAACCAGGGTGCCGTCCTGATGAATCCAGGAGCCTTTGGAGAGGGGATCGGGGGAGCCGTCGGTTCGGCGGATTTGATAGACCATGAGTTCTTCACCATGATCGAGTTGGAGGGAGAACCAGTCCCAGCCGATTTGGTCGGGGCCGAGAAGGGAGGTGGAGAATTCGTGGTCGAACCAGGACCAGCCGGTGACGGTGAAGGTGCGATTGCCGACGGTGAGGGTGCCTTCGGAGGCGAGGCGGGTGAAGGCGTAGTAGTGGGAGGCGTTGCCGGGTTGAGGTCCTTTTTGGCTGAGGCCACGGTCGCCGTGGAAGACCATGGGTTTGGCGGCGTTGAGGCGGAGGTCGAGGGCGAGGTTGCGGTCGCGGGCGTGGAGGTGGAAGGTTTCGGGGCCAAGTTGGCGGATGGTCCAACCATCGAGGTCGAGGTCCATGCGTTCTTGGGAGTAGTGGGAGGTGCCGAGGGCGCCTCGGTCGATTTTCTCGCGATGATGGAAGGTGGAACGGGCGATGTCGGTGATGGCGAAGTGTCCGAAGTGGAGGTCGCGAAGGCTCCACCGACTCGGCGAGGGGTCAGCCCGTCGCAATCCTTGCCGGAAGAAGGTGAGTTGGTAGCCGAAGCGGTCGCCTTGGGGAGCGGTGAGGTTGCCGGTGAAATACCACCATTCGGTGCGGTAGTCGGGATGGGCACCATGATCGCGGGGGAAGGACCAGGTGTGGGGTTCGGTGGCCCGTTTCCAGCCGTCGGAGGTGGGCTCCGGTGTGGTGGCGAGGAGGAGGGCGAGGA